>JAMFSL010000207.1 GCA_026225275.1 Puia dinghuensis | reverse complement strand
GTCATGCCGTCCATTGCCCGAAACGATCCGGCGTTTAAAGACAATGACTACTGGCGGGGCAGGATATGGGGTCCGATGAACTTCCTGGTCTATCTCGGGATGCGAAACTATGACCTGGCGGATGCCAGAGCGGATCTTATCGCCAAATCGAAGGCGCTGTTGATGAAGACCTGGTTGACTAACGGCACGGTATTCGAAAATTACAATTCGATCACCGGTGAAGGCAATGATGTGTCGAGCGCCGACGGGTTTTATCATTGGGGGGCGTTACTGATATTTATGGCCTTTCTTGAAAAAGGGAATTAGATGTTATTTACTTTCAAAGATCGTTTTCCGCAGTTGAATCCCTACTGGGAGAAATACACGGCGTTGCAGCAGCGGGTGGAATATCCTGCGAAGACGACCCTGCTGCGTGAAGGCAAGATCGCTCAAAACTATTATTTTGTCGAAAAGGGTTGTCTCCGGGTGTGGTTTGACAATCATGAAAAGGATACGACCTTTCAATTTTTCTTTGAGAACGAAGGCGTTTCATCGCTTGAAAGTTTTAGTAAGAACATCCCCAGTGCATTTTCGATAGAGACGATCGAGCCGAGCGTTATCCAGATCCTATCCAAGGCCGTGTTCAATGAGATGCTGACAGAACTCGGCCAAAACCCCGATTTCCTGCTGGCGCTGATGAGCATCTCTTTCGATCGGCAGCGGCATTATATGAACGAATTCCTCTCACGTATCCGGGACACGCCCCAACAGCGTTATATGAATTTGCTGGCGGAAAGACCACATATTGTCAAGCGGGTACCTCAACACTATATCGCTTCTTATCTAGGTGTTACCTCTGTCCATCTTAGCCGGATCAAAAATCAGCTGGCCCGGAAAAAATAGGTGGACGGCGACCGGGGACCTGGATTTGATAACAAATGTTATCGTCTTACCCCTGCACCGGGCTCTACCTTTGTTGAAAATTAATCAGATGAAAGCAGCAGTCTTATATAGCCCGGCAGAAATGCCGAAGTACGTGGATGTTCCGGACCCCGTTGTGCAAAACGATGACGAAGTGCTGGTATCGGTGAAGGCGGTTGCCTTAAAGCATCTGGATAAGAGCCGCGCCAAAGGGACGCATTACTCTACGAGCGGCGATAAGGTGGAAGCGAAGATCGTCGGCGGCGATGGAGTTTGTCTGCTGCCTGACGGGACGAGGGTGTACGCATTGGGCATTGGCGGGATGGCGGCAGAAAAGGCCATTGTCGTTAAAGACAGGGTTGTACCTATACCGGCAGGGCTGGACGATGCCATTGCCGCAGCGTTGCCGAACGCTGTGATTGGTTCAGCGATGGCTCTGCGCTTTCGGGCAGGAATCGAGCCTGGCGATACCGTGCTGATCAATGGTGCAACGAGCTTTACCGGGCGGGTTGCCGTGCAGATCGCGAGGCATTACGGCGCTAAAAGGGTGATCGCCACCGGCAGGAACCCGCAATCTTTAGCCGAGTTAAAACGCCTGGGTGCGGACGAGACGATTTCTCTTCTGCAAACGGATGAGGACATTACCGCGCAGCTGCGACAGATCCACCAGGCTACTCCTCTTAATGTGATCATCGATTATCTATGGGGGCATACGGCGGAATTGATCCTTGGGGTTTTGAAAGGGGATGGTGGGTTTGGGAAAGAAATACGTTTGGTGGGGGTTGGCAGTATAACGGGTGACCTCATCCAGCTGTCTGCTGCCACCTTACGCAGCGTCAACCTGCAGCTCTCCGGTTCGGGTCTGGGCAGTTGGACGCGTCCCCAGGTCAAGATCCTCCTTACGGAGATCCTTCCCGAGATGTTGCAACTAGCTGCAGATGGGAAACTGGTTATTGAGACGGTCGACGTTGAGCTGAAGGATATTGAACACCTGTGGGATGCGGTTGTTCCGGATGGAAAGCGGGTGGTGGTCAGGATTTAACCAAAAGAATGGCCTCCGCGGGTTTTGGGCAACCGAAATTTGGAATATTTACGGATTCCATCTGTCATTCCCGCAATGGTTCGCAATGATATCCGACCTGCCCGATCAGGGATCCTATTCTCGATTCATCCACCGATGTCTGCCGGCTTTCTATCCGTAGGATCCTGTCACAGTCGTCCAGGTCGAAATTGATCCTGCACTGGGAAAAATCCCGTTGCAAAAGGAAGATAATGATTCTGGCGACCTCCCGGTCGGGCACATCTGTCTTGAATACCTGTACAATTTTCATATTTGTTTATGTATTTAAAAACAAGGATGGGTCATGGTTAAAAAATATAGAAGAGACTCACCTGAATGACACTGCTGCGGAAGTCCGGGTTTACGTGTGAAAGTTTAAAATCACCTACTTCCGATAATCCGGCGACATACCTTGCTCCGATACCGAACCCACTTTTTGATTGATAACCTATACCTGCGGCCGCCGAAAGATCGAGTAGCTTGGCGAAGTTGCCAGACTTTAACGAATCGAGATTGTCTTTGATGCGAGTGCCTACCTGCGGGCCTGCTTCAATGTATATGCCTGCGCGAGTGCGATACTTCAGAAGGAAGGGCACGGTCATATAATACACGCTGACATTCTCCTGGCCAAAGATATCCTCCTTCACTTTGGCGCCCTGAGAAGAAAACAAGAATTCTTCCTGGATAGCGAGGTTTTTTGTCAGATCGAAATCGACTAATGCACCGGCATGGAATCCGAGCAATGCCTGCGTACTAAAATCTGCGTTGGTGTAGTTGCTATAGTTTATGCCGGCCTTCAATCCAAAATGGAGTCTTTCCATTATCCCTTGTACAAAACTTTGACTGAAACAATGGGTGGACAGCAAAACGAAACCAATAAGAATCAACTTTTTCATGTTTGTAGTTTATGTTATAAAGAATTTTTATTTTGACATTTTTGCTAAATAAAGGCGACAAAAAAATCACCTTTCACAAGGTGACGCTGAAAAGATGCATCATCAGAAATCCTTGAACAGCACTTTCATGATGATACTTTTCCTTTGCTTTATCATTTTCAGGTACACGGATTCACTTAGGTTCATCATCTGACGAAGCATTGTCTTATTCAGCGAAGGATAGGCGCATAAGGAAATGACATTAAGAATGAACTGCTCAGCAGACATTTTTGGAACACTTCCCTTTTTGATCTCTTCTTTCAGACCTTCGTTCATACTTTGCAGCAACTTTTCTCTCGCCTCATCTTCCAATGGAAGAAGAATATTAGAAGAATCCCTATTCATTTCCGTGATGAGGAACATTTCCAGGTAAGGATATTTCAGGCTTTGATCGACGGCTAACTCCACAAACTCACCGATCTTTTGCCGAAAGGGTATTCCTTTTGAAAGAAAAAGCTCACCCAATCGGTTACGGCTAACCATTATCGCTTCTTTGAACACCACTTCGAAGAGTTGATCCCTGCTCTTGAAATAATAGTAAATAAGTCCCCGGTTGACCCCGGCTTCCTTCGCAATCACCTGCGTGGTGGCGTGGAGCCTGCCTTCCACGAAGAAGATACGCATGGCGGTTTCTTTGATCAGTTGTTCTGTTTGGGCGTCAATAACTGGCATTTCGAATTCTTTTTTAGCAAATTTGTCAAACAAAGATAAAAGGTGTTCTTTGCATGATCAAATTTATTTTGACATTTTTGTTAAAATAAATGATATCCGGGGCTTTCAGGGCATCCGGCGCCGGTATCGTCAGCATCACAGTTTACGCTGAAAAGCCTCAAATCTCTGATTGCTGCTCACCGAGTTGCTGTAGCTAAAGAAAGCAACAAAAATTTCTTTACTTTCATTACATGATTTCAGTTGAGGAAGCGGAAAGAATCATTCTGGGGTACTGCAAGGTTTATGGATCGGATTCCTTGCCATTGGACGATTGCCTCGGGAGGGTACTGGCGGAGGATCTGTTAGCGGACAGGGACCTGCCTCCTTTCGACCGGGTTACGATGGATGGAATTGCGATCCGATATGACAGTCTGCGGCAGGGGATCCGCACTTTCCGGGTCAAGGCTATACAGGCAGCGGGTGAGGAACCTATCGATATCACGGCCGACGACGAATGTATCGAGATCATGACGGGCGCGGCGCTACCTTCCTCTACAGATACTGTTATCCCTTATGAGGAGATCAACATGGTTCAAGGGAATGCGACGGTAAAGGCTGGCGATGTCGTTGCGCAGCAAAATATTCACCCCCGGGGAAAAGATAAAAAACAACATGAGGTCCTGGTCCAGGCCGCTTCGTTGATCACCACTGCTGTCATAACCGTGGCTGCGGCTGTTGGTAAGGTCAACTTATCGGTCAGGAAAAATCCCCGCGTGATCATCCTTTCCACGGGGGATGAACTGGTCGATATCGGGGAGGTACCGGCGCCCTTTCAGGTGAGGCGCTCTAACAATTATGCCGTACGTTCGGTGCTACAACAATACGGCGTGTCCGCGGATATGGAGCATTTGCCGGATGCACCCGACATTATTCATGACCGGTTGCGGCAATATATCCGGGATTATGATGTGATCCTCTTGAGCGGCGGCGTCTCGATGGGCAAATTCGATTATGTGCCTGAGGCTCTCGAAAAGCTGCAGGTGAAAAAATTCTTTCACAAGGTCCGGCAGCGCCCGGGGAAACCTTTCTGGTTTGGCCAATCTACTCATGGCGCTCTTGTCTTTGCCTTTCCCGGCAATCCGGTCTCTACCTTCCTGTGTGTTCATCGGTATTTTTTGCCCTGGTTGAGGGCATCTCAAGGTGTGACGAGTCGCCCTGCGGTTGCGATACTGGGCGAGGACTTTACCTTTCGGCCGCCGTTGCAATATTTTTTGCAGGTGAGACTGGATAGCGATGCGTCGCTCGGGGGGTGGGTGGCGACGCCTGTTGAAGGGCATGGGTCAGGGGATTTTGCGAATCTGCTGGCGGCGGATGCTTTTCTTGAGTTGCCTATGGGGCGGGAGGAGTTCAAGAAGGGGGAAGTTTTTCCGGTATGGGTCTTTAACCCAATGAGGTAGGGAGTTTCCACCGGCGGGTGTTGTCCTCGAATATCTCCTGTCCCCAGACGGGCAGTTCGGCCTTTATTCTTTCCACGATCTCGCGGCAGGCTTCTGTGGCTGCCTGGCGGTGCGGGGAAGAGGCGAAGACGAATAAACTGATTTCACCGGCAGCCACTGTTCCCAGGCTATGGTATACATGCATGCATGTCAATGGCCAGGTAGCGAAGGCGGATTCCCGGATCTCGTGCATCATTTTAAGCGCCATCGACTCATGGGCCGTATATTCGATAGCCGCCACCTTCTTTCCTTCAATTACATCTGCCCGGACCTGGCCCAGGAAAATGTTGTGTGCCCCGATATTAGTCTTACTGCTATGCCGCTGGATGCTGTCGCCGATAAAGCTGGCGGCGATGGGGCCGGGGACAAAAATATTGATGGGTTCTTTCATCATTAACCTCCGATGGTTATCATACTCCTGTTAGCGATATTTTCCGGATGGAGATGTTCGAAGTCCGTAGTGAATTGTCCGCCCAACTCCTTGTTCTTATTGCCAATGCATTGAAGGATCAAGGGCAGCACGTCGTCGCCACGACGCAGCGGGGTCAGCAGATCGGTCTCTTCCCGGGAGAAGAGGCAATTTTCCAACTTGCCATCGGCGGTCAGCCGGATGCGATTGCAGCCGCTGCAGAAGGGGGCGCTCATCGTGCTGATGATCGCGAAGGTCCCTGCATGCCCCGGTACGCGGAATGCTTTTGCGGTGTCATGCGGATCGCCGGGCAAAGGAGTGATTGCGAATTGCTGCTGCACTGTTGCCAGGATCTCGTGTAGGGTAACCACCTTGTTACTCGTCCACCGGTTGCCGCTGAAGGGCATGAACTCGATGAAGCGTACGTCGACCGATACGTCCCGGGTCCACCGGACAAAATCATTGATCTCCATATCGTTGACCCCTTTTATGATCACCGCGTTGATTTTCACCTGAAACCCACGGCCGATCATGAGATCGATATTACCCCTTACCTGTCGGAACTGGTCCCTGCGGGTAAGCAACCTAAACTTCTCTGCTTGCAGCGTATCAAGGCTGATATTCAGCGCCCGGACTCCCGCGTCCAGCAGGGTATCGGCGAATTCGTGCAACCGGGTGGCATTGGTGGTGAGAGTCAGTGAAGTGGGCAAAATCCGCAGATAGGTATGAACCCGGCCGAATGGATCAATCATCATTTTTCCTTAATTTGTACTCACTAATCGAAACCGCACTAAAAACCTGGGATGAAAATTGTATGACACAAATATCGAAAGAAAACGGATATCTCACGCTAATCAATGTTTTTACCGTGCAGCCGGTCAACCAGCAAGCATTGGTTGACTTATTAATCCAGGCCACTCTTGAGGTGAAAAAAGTACCTGGTTTCATTTCTTCCAGCCTGCACCGGAGCCTTGATGGGACAAAAGTCACTATGTATGCGCAATGGAAAAGTCCGGAAGACTACCAGGCCATGCGCGCAAACCCTTCAGCATCACCCTTCCTGGAGCGGGCACTTGCTATAGCGACTTTCGAGCCGGGGATGTACGAAGTGGTGGAGACTTTTGTGCCCGGGTCTTAGACGCGCAATAATTCATTCAGCCCTTCCTGCTCGAAGATGATCTGCCCGATGCGCAGATCGGACCAGCCCTGTTGTAGTTTGTAAGTAAATACGGGTCTGTTGCCGATCAAGGCACATTCGATATAGTGGGTATCGATATTGGCGTTTGGGGGAATGGCATCCTTCAATTGATGAAGATGGGTGGAGATAAAAAAGTAACAATGGCGGAATTGTGTCAATCCCCGGATGGTTAGTTCGGATATGGCCAGGGCATCTGTTGAGTTAGTACCCCGGAAGAGCTCATCAAAGATGGCAAAGCATTTTTTCTCTTGCCGGGCCTGGACTACGACACTTTTTAATGCCTGGATCTCGGTCATGAAATGGCTGTACCCGCTGAGGATGTCGTCGTTGAGGTTAATGGCAACTGATATGACATCAAAGAATTCAAGTTCGCAGTTTTCGGCCGGGACCGCGAGGCCAAGATGCGCCAGGTAAACACACAAGCCGATGGATTTGAGCAAGGTGGATTTGCCTGACATGTTGGGGCCGGTAATGAGGATAACGCCATCGTGGATGTCGATACTGTTCAACACCGGCAACCTGATAAGCGGATGATAGAATCCCTTAATGGACAACCCATTTTGGACGAACAAAGGAAAGGTAAAATTATTGTTTACCATTCCTTTGGAGATGGACAAAAATGCTTCGAAGATGAAGAAGTCAGTCCAGAAGATATCCATTTCACCGCTCCTGCCTTTTTGTTCGAGCATTCCCCGCAGTCGGGAAATATCTGTAATGGTCAGGCCCGGGCCACGTACAAGCGTGCGGTATTTTTCGATGCTCAGGTCTGCGAACATTCGCCGAATATTTCTTATCCTGTTTTGGAATTCCCAGGGGAAGGTGTCGGGGGTAATGTTGGAGAAATACGCTTGGGATACTTTGTGCAGGAAGAGGATCAACTGGCTGAGCCTGCCTTCTTCGCGCTGTCTTGCCTTTCGGGCAAAAAAGAAATAGAGCAGCGGATGAGTTTGAGCGGTGGCGTCCCTGGTAAGCAGGTCATTCATGTAGGTGTAGACCTCGTTGAATTCAGATTTGGAATAGGAGAAAGGACGGGAGAGGTGATCGCTTTTTATCAGTGCTTTGAGGATGTCCTGCCGGACAATGATCTCGGTCACGGAATCGGGTGTTTCGGCCAGCAATGTATTGAGTACATCCCGTGAAAATTCATTGTAGCAAAAATCCATTAAAGGAAGGATTTCCTTTTTGAAATGTAAATCGCCAATATTTTTCATGTAGAGTTATTGATCCATAAGAACGGGTCGTTAGCGGGACTAATATACATAAGGTTCAGGGACCAGAGCATTCCGGTAGGGATTTTAGGAAAATTTTGGGGGATTCATAGAGGTGAGATCTTGCGGATCCTATTGTTGCCCAAATCTGCCACATAGATATTTCCTGATTTATCGATTGCCAGTCCGGAAGGAAAGCTGAAGCTAGCCATGCCTGAGTTGCCGTCTGTGGCGCCAGTTGCTCCTGTGCCGGCGATCGTGGTGACTACTCCCGCAGGAGTTACCATCCTGATCCTATTGTTGGCGCCATCGGCCACGTAAATATTACCATCGGGGCCCACTTTCATTTCGACGATCCTGGCAAAGACGGCGGTGCTGCCTGTACCATCCTGCATCCCGTTCTGCGTGCCGCCGGCCACGAAAGAAATCACTCCACCGGGATTGACCATGTCGATAGAAAGGAGATTAGATTCGTAGATGTCGCCGCTGTTATCGACGCATACGGCAAAGGTCGGCGTAATGCTGGAAGGTATTGTACTGGCTATGCCGGCCGGCGTGATCTTTTCAAAAGCACTGCCGGCGCCCATATAAATATTGCCGGAAGCATCAATATCCAGGGTAACGGGTTGGTTAATAGAAGTGTTATAAGCCGATACTGTTCCTGCAGGTGAAATTTTAAGGATCTCATTTTCGCCTTGCATTGCGGCATAGACATTTCCAGTCGCATCTATGGCTACATCGCTGGGGATGGCGCTGGCGGCGGGGGCTCCGCTAAAGGTAGTCAGCGTACTGACCATATTATTGACGTTGATCACCCGGATCGTGCCTGAGCCATCGGCCACATAGAGGTTGCCGGATGCGTCGACTGTTATCCCATCCGGGTTGGTGAAGGTGGCGACCGTACCACTGCCATTCGTTGCGCCGGCAGCACCGGTGCCGGCTACTGTCGTGACGGTATATTTACCGGGTACGTAAGTGGTCGTGAATTGAACGGCATTTCCATATACCGTGTCTTCGACGGTAATAACGGCATAGGCGCGGACGTAATAGGTAGTACCCGAAAACAAATCCGTGAGGCTGACGGTGAAGCTACCTGTTGCTGAGCCGCCTACCGTGTCCCAATTACCGTTGGCAAAGGCGGCGCTCGTGGACCACTCTAAGCCATAGACAGATATGCCGACATTGCCGGTGCTGGTGAAAGTACCACCGCTCATGGCCGAGCTATCCGTGATATTGCTGATCGCTGCAGTGGTGAGGGCGGGCGGAACGTGAAGCTCTTTCTTTTTACAGGCAAAAAAGGTTAAGGTTATTAGCGCCAGGGCGGCGTAGACAATTTTCATATAAAACTTATTTTTTATAGCACCGTTGTATCTAACGGATAAAGACGTGCAGAATTGCCTCGGCGTTGGGAAAATAATGAAAAAACCGAGTCCAATTCCGGGCTGCCGAAAGCATCAATAAGTCATAAATTGAAGCGTATTTCCGTACACCGTGTCCTTGCCTGCAATGGC
>JAMFSL010000206.1 GCA_026225275.1 Puia dinghuensis | reverse complement strand
TGTTTCGCCTGGTGCGTGACAGGATCGAAGCCGACAAGATGGCTGCGGAACGGCAGGCGGAGAATCTGAAGACCGAGTTGTCTTTTTTGCGTTCGCAGATCAATCCCCATTTCATTTTCAATATCCTCAATAACCTCGTGGCGCTCGAGCGGATGAAATCACCGGAGTTGGGGCCGACCATATTGAAATTATCGGCGTTGATGCAGTATATGTTGTATGAGACCGGGGAGGATAAGGTGCCGTTGTCCATGGAGGTTGAGTATCTGCAGAGTTATATCGACCTGCAGCGCCAGCGTTTTGGAAAAAACCTACCCATTTTTGTTTCGATGGATGAGCCGGAGGGGGTTTATGAGATAGAGCCGATGCTGCTGATCCCGTTTGTCGAGAATGCTTTCAAGCATGGGGCAGGGATGATCGATCAGCGGGCGATCCATGTCGATCTGCATGTGAAAGACGGGGTGTTGTATTTTGGGGTGAAGAACAAGTATAATGCCGATTCGACAGAGGTAAAGGACAAGGGATCGGGGATTGGGCTGACCAATGTGAAAAGGAGGCTGAACCTGTTGTATCCTTCGGGGCATAGTTTGCGGATCACGCAGGACCAGGGATGGTTTGCGGTATTACTGAAACTAAACTTACACTGATGTTACGATGTATTGCCGTTGACGACGAACCGCTGGCGTTGGGTTTGCTGGCGGATTACATCAGCAAGATCCCGTTCCTGCAGCTGGAGGCCAGCTGCGAGAATGCTTTTGAGGCGGCGAAAGTTCTGCAGGAAAATGAGATCGATCTGATCTTTATAGATATACAGATGCCGGGGCTGACGGGTTTGCAATTTATTCAGAGTCTGGCGAGGCGGCCGATGGTGATCGTCGTTAGTGCGTATAAGAAATACGCTTTGGAAGGTTTTGAGCTGGATGTGGTGGATTATCTGGTCAAGCCGGTGGGATTGGACCGGTTCATGAAGGCGTGTAATAAGGCGCAGGAGTTGCAGCAGTTGAGGGTGGGGGCTGACGCTAAGGCTTTGGCGTCCGAGGGTGGGGGTGCTGGTGGTTCGGGCTCGGGTGGTTCGGTGGGTGCGAGTGGAGTGGGTGCGGACTTTTTTTTCCTGCCTGTCGATTATAGTCTGGTGAAGATCCTTTTTGACGATATCGTTTGGGTCGAGGGGTCGGGGGACTATGTGAAGATCCATCTCAAGAGTGCGGTCAAGCCGATGCTGGTGCGGATGAGTATCCGGGCGATGGAGGGGGAATTGCCGGCGGACCGTTTTATCCGGGTGCACAAGTCGTACATTCTGGCGATCGGCAGTATTACGGCGGTACGGAAGAATAGTGTGTTTATTAAAGATTTAGAATTGCCGATAGGGGAGACATACCGGGAGGTGATGCGGAAGTTGACGGGTAAGAATTTGTGAGTGGTGGGCGCGGGTGGGGACGCGAGTGCGATCATTCCGATCGCAATCCGTTGACGGGATTGGCCCGTGCTGCCCGGATCGATTGATAGCTGACCGTCGTCAGGGCGATCAGGAGGGCGCCGGCACCTGCCAGGATAAAGATGGTCCAGGATATCGGGTACCGGTATTCGTATTGCTGCAGCCAGCTGTGCATAAAGTAGTAAGCGATAGGGGCAGCAATGATCAGGGAGATCGTTACCAACCATACATAGTCTTCAGACATCATCCGCCACAGGTTGAATTCCGATGCGCCCAATACTTTGCGCACGCTGATCTCCCGTCTGCGTTGTTCCACCATAAAGGAAACCATACCGAAAAGGCCCAGGCAGCAGATAAAGATGGCCAACACGGTGAAAAAGCCGGCTATTTTGCCGATCTGCTGTTCTTCACTGAATTTTTTTGCATATTCCTGGTCGACGAACCGGTAGTCGAAAGGTTGGGATGGGTTGTAGCGGGTAAAGACCGACTGTATGTTTGCCAATGACGCTGCGGCGCTGCGACTGGGATTGAGTTTCAGCGTAACGACAAAGTTATTATCTCGGGAGACATAAAATATAGAAGGGCTGCTGGCGATCGTATAGGGGGATTCGAAAATGATATTCCTGATGACGCCGATGATATGATAGGGTTTGCCTTTCCATTCAATCGTCTGGCCCAATGGATTTTTGAAGCCTATTTGTTGTACCGCTGCTTCATTGATGACGAATGCTGTTGAATCCGTCGGGAAGGCGGGGGAGAAATCGCGGCCTTCTATGATTGTCCAGCCGATGAGCCGACCATAACCTAGCGTGGTATTACTGACCGCCCAGTCCGCCTGCAGGTTTGGATCTTTTCCCTGCCAGTTCAGCCTGGGGTCGTCTACGTTGTAATCGGTGGTGGTATTTTGAGATGCTCCCATATCCACTATGGCCTGTGATCTCACTAATTCATCGCCGATAGCCTTGTAATTTTTCCGGATATCCGGTGTCATATTGATCATGACCAGACCATTGCGGTCATAGCCGATAGGCCGGTTGAAGGCACAATGAATCTGGCGCTCGATGATCGTGGTACAGATGATGAGGGCGATCGATACCGTGAATTGGAGCACGACCAACGCTTTGCGTGATAACCGAGCGGACCAAAGGGACCGAAGGTTACGAACGAGGAAGGAGCGTGGCGAAGCAGCTCCGACGAAGTTCTGGGCCATGGGACCCGCTCTGAAAGAGCCTTTTAGCACTTTGACGGGCTGGAAAGAGGACAGATAGAGTGCGGGGTAGAGGCCTGCCATCAACCCCGTCAGGACGATAAAGGCGATGCTGATAAGCCAGAAAGTAAGTGTACCCCATGGAATAGACAATTGTTTGTCGACGATGCCATTAAAGGAAGGAAGGGTGAGGGAGACCCAGAGCAGGGATAACAGGAATGCCATCGATACGGCCAGTACGGATTCCAGCAGGAACTGGCTGATCAGCTGGATGCGCAGCGAGCCTATGGTTTTGCGAATGCCAACTTCCCTGGCACGTTTGTCCGACCGGGCCGTATTGAGGTTGATAAAATTGATGCAGGCGAGTAGTAATACAAAGATCCCGATGATGCTTAGCAGCCGGACGTATTCGATCTTTTCGCGGACTTTATAGCCGGTATAATATTCGAAGTCCGTGAACAGATGCCATTTGTGCATGGGATGGAGGAAATCGACAGTCTGGCTGCTTTTATAGATGTCTCCGGGTACTTTAGCCCTGCGGATATCTTTTATTCCCGCGGATGCTTTATCCATATCCGCCTGATCCGTGAGCAGGACATAGGCGGTAAAGCGGTCTTCATAATACCAGGGATGTGAAGCGGTTTTAATGTCCGGGTTCGCTGCCAGGAATAGATCCATCGTGGCGATATAGGATTGGTCTTTGAAATCGGTATTGTAGGGGATGTCTTCGTATACCCCCGTCACCCGGGCATTCGTTTGTCCGTCGATCTTTATCGTTTTGCCAATGGGATCTTCGTTGCCGAAAATAGCTGTTGCGAGGGATGCGGAGAGCAGCATGCCGGCCGGCTGTTTCAATCCGGTACGGCTTCCCTTCAGCATATTCAGGCTGAGCAGGTCGGCAGCTTCCGGGTCCATGAAGCCGCCCTTTTTCATGTAGTTTTTGTTGTCGTAGACCAGCATGTGATCGTTGATGCCGGTGGACAGGACGACCGATTTGAAGTCAGAAGGGTGATTGGTAAGCAATTCGTCCTTCATCAAATATGGAGTACCGGGAAGAGAGATGCGGATGGAATTATAATTGAATTGCCGGGCGATCATGGCGATGCGATCGTAATTCCGGAAGGACTTATTGAAAGACACTTCGTCGTGTACCCAGAGTCCGATCAGGATGAAAACGGCCATGCCGACCGACAGGCCTATGATGTTGATAAAAGAGTAGACCTTGTTGCGGGTCATATAGCGGAGGGCAATCCTGAGGTAGTTTTTGAGCATAAGAGTGTATTGGCTCCTGGGATGGAGCCAAAAAAGATGCCATGTTCCGATTGAGGTGGGAATAAAGGGTTTAGGGGTAAGGGTATGGATGGGGCTGTCCGGTTACGATACAAGGGGTGTGCGGTTTTTCAGGACGTGTCAACGCGTCATGGGACAAGCGTCACGGGGGTATTTCTCTACTTTTTATTGACGATCAGATGTGCCCTGGCCGGATCATTCTCCAATTTTACTATGATATCGTCATAAATATCCTTGACATCCTGTTTGACTTGCATAAAATTTTTCTTGATGGCATCATCATCGACGTCGCTCACTTTTGGTAAGTCCGCAAAAGACTGTTGTTCCCGATCCAAAGCTTTCGGGTCGTTGATGATCCGTCCATGAAATGCTTTTCGTTCCATCCGTTGGGCAGGATCGTCCGCCATTACCCCGACAAACTCGCCAGATGACAGACTAGATATCGTCGCCATTTGTACAGAAGCGTCCAACTGGCTCGATTGGTTGACCGTTACATCGGTGTTGTTATATGACCAACTGGTCCTGTCCTGCATAATGCGGGGAAACCTGTCGGCTACCAATTTGGCCGTTTCGCCGTTAACCTGGCCAGAGATAATGCTGCCCGCCATATTGAACAGCGCTTCCGCCTCTTCCCGGGAATAATTTTTTTTCAACTGGCTATAGTCCTGGATCGCTATGATCGGCATGATATCATTCGAACGCCCGACCTGGATCAAAGACTGAACGGAGCTGACCCGGATGGTGGCAAATTCATCATAGACGACAGTGCATTTGGCTTTTCCTTTCTGGTTGATCACTTTATTCAGGCGGTCGCAGATCAACGAGATAACGGGCGATAACGTCTCGGAGCGGACAGGGTCATTTCCCAGGCAGACAATCTTGGGTTCTATCGGATTGTTGATATCCAGTGAAAAATCATTCCCGGTCAAAATATAATATACCGAAGGGACTGCCAACCTCCCCAGCGGTATCCTTACCGAAGCCATCTGGCTTTCCAGTACTTCCATCACGTCGTTTAGGTAAACGCTAAGGAAAGGACTGACCAAAGTGGAGATTTCCGCATCCGTATTCAGGACCGTAAACAGTTTGTCGTATTCCAGCTGTATCAATTCGATGGCATGTGGCAGGGTGCAGTATTGGCCGCCCTTGTAGTTACGGAGAAACCAGATTACTGCAGCCAGGAAATTGATGGGTGATTCTACAAAAAAATCACCCTGCTTCTGTGCCCAGTTTTTGTTGATGCTTAACAGCATAGATTTCGATACCTCCAGTGCGTCGACAAGATCATTCAACATAGACGCGTCGATAGGGTTGTTTCGATGTGAATAGGCGGGGCGGGCAAAATCGATATAATAAAAGTCAAGCTTCCCGGGGTATCGATCCCGGTTCCGCAGGAAATGATTGTAAGCAATGACTGTTAGTTCCGGATATTTATAGTCGTAAATGAACTGGGCAAAATGCTTTTCACTGAGTATTTTCAATATCGGCTTGATGATCAGCCATGATTTCCCTGAACCGGCCACTCCTGCGATCAGCAGCCCTCTTCGTCCATTGATACAATTGATCCAGCCCTTTCTTGACCGTCTGAACCGGTAGCGCATCGGCAAATTAATAGAATAGTCGTTTTCCAGTAGTCGTTCCTCCTGCTCGAAGGTTTCGTTTTCCGTATTGGACACACGGTTGCTCCTGGCGGTTCTGATTGCCCTTAATGAAAGGGCGAGTCCCGTGCTGACTGTCAGGTATCCCGTCAGGGTCATACCCATATATCCTATAGCGGCTTTAGTCATAGGTAGATCCGGGATGACAAAAATGATCTGGCTGGTGAAAAAAACGGCAACCCCGATGCCAAGCGTCCAGGCCGCTTTTTGATAACTTACGTTGCCCGGTTTCTTGTTTCCTGAAGCGAACGTGAAAAGGAGTAATAACCCAATGGTGATTAGTTTGGACCGCCAATAATTGTCAAACAAACCCGTGTGTTGGATAGATATCAATATTCTATCGCTTATTATCGACGTAAAATGCCATTCACGGAACGAATCGTAGCAAAAATAATAACAATGCAACAGCAAAATTATCATGCTGGCATAGAAAAACATATTCGCTACTGAAATACTTCCTTGCCGGTTTTCGGCTGTAGATAAGGTCATGATTTTTTTTTAAATGATTAATTTATAAATTTTAAAAATGCAGCCGATGCCGGTGTTTTTGGCGCTCGGTCTGCGTCTGGACAGGGTGATCTGCCCGGGTCTTCTGCAGGTCCAGCAGTTTCTGCAGGGCTTGCCGGTCACAGCGGCCGCCCAGTTCGTCCCCGCTGAATACGCACTTGTTGGCAAAGCTTATATAGCTTACCTCTTTACATTTTCCTTCCTTATCTACCTGCATTACCAGTCGCATTTTTTCGCTGGTCAGCCTTCGGTTCAGATCGGCCAGGTTATCCGGCGCGAGGGTGATTTGCCGTTGCACTTCTGCCGACATTCGTTGACGGCATTCCAGCTTTGCCGACTGATTGAGTAGAAACTGTTTCTCGAGATTATCCAGCGTGGGTTTACAATCGAAGAAGCTGGCTTTGAGAGGGCGGCCGATATATTTCCCATTTTCGTCCAGCACCCGGTAAAGAAGTCCGCGATGCCGGAATAGCTGACTGGTTTCCTTACCCCGGTAAGCTTCGACATTGTAGAGCCGGAGGACGGCATTGAGATCCTGCAGGGAGCTGTATTTATAAATCCGGGTCACGTGCTCAAGGACCGTCGCCATCGACCGGGTAACAGATGACTCTCCATATTTTATCTTTTGTATGCCGTCCACTTGTTGCTGCCGTTCCCGCATTTGCTTTTTCATTTCCGCGGTAGTCAACCCGAATTCCGCTTCTATGTTCACCCTGGTTTTCTCAGATTGGTTCCGACCTATATTGAATAGCTCTATCGGGCTGCCGTCCTTTTGGACATGCGTGGTCACGATGTGGCAATGCGGGTGACCGGCATCATAATGCAGGTATACAATGTAAGGCTGGTGCTCGAATCCAATACCTTTCATGTACATCTTCACAATGGCTTTCATCTGGTCTTTCGATAATTGATCCGATGGATCGAAGTTCAGGGTGATATGCTGGCATGTGTACACTCTTTCATTCAGTTGCATTCGCCGTTCAAAACGACGCAGTTTGTCGTCAAAACTCAAATCGGATAACGTCTTTAGGAAGTTTTCCGCCATCAGACATTCGGCCTTTTTGAGCGTAACCTTTTCCTCATTATACATTAATGACCGGACAATGCTGGCGCTGTGATCTATTTTTGGTCGCATAGGTCGGCTAATTTTTTGACGTGGAATTTGATCTCTTCCGCTGTACGGGTGAAGGACTGTGCGCATTCCAGCAATGAGGGCAGGAGCGGCTTTAAATCGGATAAGTTTTCAAAGGGCAAGGATTTTTTCACCAGCAGGTTGAAGTTATCGCCAAAGGTTTCCGGTTGGGCGAGGACGTGAACCATTGTTTCTTCGAAATCATCGAAGGACTGGTTACGGTAGAATACTCTGATGGGTTTGTCCAGCAAGATTTTTCGACTGTATTCGCTGATGCTGCGACAAGTGGAATTTGAAGTAAGTTTGTGGAGCTTATCCCATTCCTTTTGATCGAGGCGGATGTTGAGGCGACGGAGCCTGGCCTTTTGGGGTGGAGGAGATTGATTCATAAAATAAGTTTAGATAAATATACAAAATTGTCAAAACATTTGTTTGATTAAAAAAATTTATTCAACAAAAATATTCCTCGTATGCCCAAAAGCCATTATGATGTCGCTTACAAGACGTACTACAATGAGCGCATCAAGCCGGTAGAGTTCCGGGGCAAAGAATCTCACCCATTGTATGTACAGGTGACCTATGACCGGCGGACGATATTTTTTAAGAGTTATTACTTCGAATTATTTAGACAGAAGAAGTATGATTTACAGAGAATTACGATAGATCAGATCGATCAATTCGAAAGCCAGGTGATAGACTTTATCATCGACCGCAATACAGATAAATTGGATCTGGATCTTCTGCTTTATGAGTATAAACTATTCAGTGCCGATATTTTGGATACGTTTGAAAAGCCCTTTTTGGAATGGCTGGCCGGGTGTTTACGGGTTGAGCGCTTACCCGCATTGGCGGCAGTGATTGAGGAAGGAACGGAAAAGTTTTTGGCCATTCAACTGTGGGACGATATGAAGGTGAGCCTGCCGCCGGATATTATCAGCCGGATAGACGAAAATGCAATTCGGGAGCCTCAGCCCTATTACTTATTGGCGGCGTATATCAGAGATAAATACCCGAAGGGACCGTTTTGTCTGCCCCTTCATGAATGGTTTATCGAGAAAGATCATATTCCGATCAACGAGATTGCAAGCTGGGACTTCCTCGAACGTACCTTTGAGCGCGAGAATATTCGGGTGAATGTCCTTGACCTCGCCCGGGTTATACATAGGATGATGTTCAGGGATGTCGGTCGACGGTATGGGAAATAGTTCTCGCGGTGGAGCGCATGCGGTTGACAGGATTGGATATCGTGGCGTTACGAGTGCGGTTGCGCTGGATCGTTTGTAGATTATTATCGGCCCAAATCACCATGTCCCTGATCAGCGGGAGCAGGCTGACGCCCAGGGCGGTCAGGCGGTATTCTACTTTAGGCGGGATTTGGGCGTACATTTTCCGGGATATCAATCCATCAGCTTCCAGGTTGCGGACCGTCGTTGTCAGCATCTTTTGCGAGATATCTCCGATCGTTTGGCTCAATTCGTTGAAGCGCATTACTTCATTTTCGCCGAGTTGGAGGATGACCAGGGTCGACCACTTGTCGCCGATCCGGTCCAGCACCTGCCGGACGGGGCAATTTTTCGATTCGTAAATTATTTTCAGTTTATTTTGCATGCTATCTTATTGATTATCAGTAATAGTTTCGTCGGCGTAACCGGCTTACCCGGGTGTACCTTCTTGGTCAGATTAGGCAGTCCTGTTACCTTTGACTCTCTAAAAGTAACTTAATTACCAAAAAGCAAAAATATGAAAATTGCATTGATCGGAGCCACAGGTTTTGTCGGCACAGCCCTTTTGAAAGAATTGACCGACCGCGGGCATGAGGTCACAGCTATTTCGCGTCATCCGGAAAACATTAAATTGAAGGGCCCGCTGGTGCATCCGGTGAAGGGGGATGTGCTGAAGGCGGAGGAAGTGGCCCGGCTGGTGAAGGGGCATGATGCGGTCATCAGCGCCTATAATCCGGGCTGGACGAATCCCCGGATCGGAGAAGAGATCATGGAAGGGTCGCGGGCGATCCAGGCGGGGGTGAAGCAATCAGGGGTCAAAAGATTCATTGTGATCGGCGGGGCGGGCAGCCTGGAGATTGCGCCAGGCCTTCAGCTGGTGGATTCGCCTGATTTTCCGGCCGAGTACAAGGTGGCGGCGTCTGCCGTCCGCGACTATCACAAAGAGATCAGCCAGGAGAAGGAGTTAGAGTGGACTTTTTTCAGCCCGGCCCCTTATATGAACCATGATACTTCGGGAGTGCGCAGGGGACATTACCGGCTGGGGCTGGACAATCCTGTCGTTGACGACCAGGGGAAGAGTGTGCTGTCGGTGGAGGATCTGGCGATTGCTATTGTGGATGAGTTGGAGCAGGCGAAGCATATCCGGCGGCGGTTTACGGCGGCGTATTGAGGGCTATGCCAGCGCTTCCTGGTCATTCCATCCTTAGCGCTCGCACCGGATTGGCCAGGGCAGCCTTTATGGCCTGGTATGCGATCGTCGCCAGGGCAATCAAAACGGCAATCAAACCCGCCAGCAAAAATACCCACCAGTCGATATCGATGTGGTAGGCAAAGTTTTGCAGCCACCGGTTCATAGCCAGCCAGGCAACGGGCGTGGCTATAATGGCGGAAAGTGCCACCAGCGTTACGATATCTTTTGATAACATGGTAATGATATCACCCGCGCCGGCGCCAATAATTTTCCGGATACCTATCTCTTTCCTTCGCTGTTCTGCAGTGAACATGGTGAGCCCCAGAAGGCCCAGGCA
This sequence comes from Puia dinghuensis, assembly GCA_026225275.1. Lineage (GTDB taxonomy): Bacteria > Bacteroidota > Bacteroidia > Chitinophagales > Chitinophagaceae > Puia > Puia dinghuensis_B. The sequence continues at coordinate 18,787 of JAMFSL010000206.1, read as the reverse complement.
GGAAATAAACACGGCTAGTACGGAGAAGCTGTCAGACAGATGGCTCACAGTCAGCTCGCTGGTATATAGTTTTTGATAGGCTGCATCAGCAAAAGTATACCTGAACGGGAATGCGGGATCCAATGTCTTACAGACATTTTCTACTCCCGTAAGTACCCGCCTGGTCTGGCCGGGTGCCACTCTGATGACAGCATAACTGCCGTCCCAGGTGATCCGTTCTCCCATGAACTCCAGCACGAGCGGCCGGATAGGGTCATGAAGGGACTGGAAATTGAAATCCTTTACCACGCCGATAATTTTCCCCCTGTGTCCGAAATAGACCAGCAGCCTGCCGATAGGATCTTTGTACCCAATCATCTTCAGTGCAGTTTCGTTGATCACATAGCCAACAGTATCGGTTGGAAAGTTCCTCGAAAAATCGCGGCCCATGACCATGCTCAGATGCATCGTCGTCACGTAATCATATCCAACCCCGTTATGTATGGCCACTACCTTTGCGGCAGGGTCTTTACCTTCCCAGGAAAGATCATATACATGCGACCCTATTTCAGTTGGGATTTGATTGCTGTAAGAAACCGAGGCAACGCCCGGCAGGACCGCAAGCTGTCTTTTCAGCAATGGATATTGAATGGCCAGGCTTCTTTCCATAGGAACATACACAAGGTTTTCTCTGTCAAAGCCCAGGTTCTTTTCCTGGACATAACGCACTTGTCCCGAAATGATGATGGTGGCCACGATAAATACGATGGACAACACAAACTGAAATACGACCAGTCCCTTACGGAAGATCAGTGCACTGCGGCTGAATGTCAACGCCCCTTTCAGCACCTTAAGCGGGACAAGTGAAGAAAGATACAGCGCGGGATAGCTGCCCGCGACGATGCCTGTCAACAATAACAACAGCATAGCATCCAGCCAAAACTGCATGGATGCCATCGGCAGTGCGATCTGCTTGCCGGTGACCTGGTTAAATAACGGCATGACCAAAACGACGAAGAGCATGGCCAGGAGGAAAGCCAGGAAGGCCAGCAATATCGCTTCGCCGATAAATTGCAGGATCAGCGATTGCCTGAGGGCGCCCATTGTTTTCCGGATGCCGACCTCCTTTGCCCTTTTAGCCGATCTCGCAGTCGCCAGGTTCATGAAGTTGATACAGGCGACTAACAGGATAAACACAGCAATAAGGCTAAAAAGCCGGACGTATTCTATGCGGCCCCCGTCCGGCACGCCGTCTTTGAAAGACGAATAAAGGTACATCTGGTCAAATTGCTGAAGGCCCAGTTCCGTGCGAAAACCCGATCCATAGCCTGAGCCGAGATAGGGCTGGATAAAATCCTTGATTTCGGCTTCCATCGTTGCCGGGTCGGTATGGGGCTGCAGCTGGATAAAGGTAGCCGGGCTCCGGTTGATCCAGTTGGTGAGCCAGCCTTGTGATTGCAGCAAGTACTGCCAGTTGATCACATAGTCGAATTGTTCGGCGCTGTTGGCGGAAAGATCCTCGAATACTGCTGACACCTTCAGGTCGGCGAGGTTATTGTACCGGATCGTTTTCCCGATGGCGGCTTCCGGGCTGCCGAAAAAAGCCACGGCCATTTTCCTGGACAACGAGATATCCTGCGGCTCCTGCAAGGCTCCGGCGGCGGTGCCTTCCAATAACGGGTAATTGAACATTTTAAAATAATCCGAATCCGCGAAGGCTCCTTTTTCAATGATGCTTTTTTCACCGGCACTGAAGCGAATGTCCTGCGCGCTCCAAAACCCGCTGGCATATCGGATACCCGGTATTTTCCGCCGCAGCTCGGCGGCCAGCAGTCCGGGTGTCCAATGCGCAGTCTCTACCTTGCCTTCCGAAAATACACGCTCATATACGCCGTAGGTCTCTTTCTTTGTAGCAAGATTTTCGTTGACATTACGTTCATCCTGCACCCATAAAAAAATCAGCAGGCTACAGGCCATGCCCAGCGCCAGCCCAAAAACGTTGATAAAAGAAAACACCTTGTTACGAACAAGATTACGCCATGCGGCTTTAAAATAGTTGCGAAGCATATGAGTGGGTTAAAAGTAAAGAGAGCGGAGACATCATATCATTCGGCAGCAAAAAGAGTACCCATTACTTTAAAATATGATAATCAATAGATTAATCAGCTTAAATTCAGGAACCTGTGCGTTTCTGGTACACCGGGTTGTTCACTAATGGTCACATGGCCAGTGGCTTGGGGGAGCGATCCCCGCCATGGGTGTTTGAGATTTCGTTGGTATATTCACCTGAAAAGCATTTCAAGTGAAAAAATTATCTCTCCTCTTCGTGGTCTGTTGTTCAATCATCTGGTTGGGAATGGGTTGTCATCCAGCGCAAAAGGGATTACCCCGCATTGCTATTGCGGGCCTCGGTATCGAATCGAGCACGTTTTCGCCGGCGACGACGGACGAGGCGGCTTTTCATGCGAAATATGACAGTGCGGTCTTTTCGACCTATCCCTTTATGGCGGCGGATTCGCCTTTACGGCATCAGGCGATCTGGGTCCCGACGATTGTCGGGCATTCGTTGCCGGGGGGAGCGGTGACTCGGGAGGCGTATGAGTCGTTGGTGGGGAAGACACTGGATACGTTGAAAAAATACGCTCCGTATGATGGGCTGTACTTCGACATTCATGGCGCGATGAGTGTGGTAGGGCTGGATGATCCCGAAGGGGATTTCATTTCAAGGATCCGGAAGGCGGTGGGCAATCAAACTATCATTTCCACGTCGATGGACCTGCATGGGAATGTCAGCATGCGGTTGGCTGAGAATACCGATCTCATCACCGTTTACCGGCTGGCACCGCATGAGGATGCGATGCAGACCAAAGAGCGGGCGGTGCGGGAGTTGGTCGACAGGGTTGTCAGCGGTAAGGGTAAGCCTGCCTATAAAGCCTGGATCCCTATCCCCGTCCTGCTGCCCGGCGAGAAAACGAGTACGCGGATAGAACCGGCGAAGAGCGTATTCGGATCGATTGCTCCGACCCTGGCGCAAGATGGGATCATCGACGGTGGCATCTGGGTAGGATATCCCTGGGCGGATGAGCCGCGCAATCATGCCGTGGTGATGGTAACGGGAGATGATAAGGATAAGGTGACCTATGCGGCGGAGCAACTCGCGCGCAGTTTTTGGGAAGCCAGGAACGGATATGCTTTTGTAGCAACGACGAAGTCCTGGAATGAAACGCTTGACAGTGCGCTGGCAAGTCATCAGCATCCTTTCTTTATCAGCGATATGGGAGATAATCCAACCGCCGGCGGCGCGGGTGATGTGACCTGGACATTGAATCAATTGTTATCCCGGCCGGAATTCAAGGCAGCGAATGGGCCATCGCTGATATACGCTTCTGTACCAGGGCCAGAGCTGGTGAAGCAGGCAATGGCAGCAGGGGTGGGTGGGCGTGTCGATGGTTATGCAGGCGCCAAAGTGGATGCCAGATTTTCTCCGCCGGCGCATATCGTCGGAACGGTAGAATCCGTCGTATCCGGAGATGTAGATGCGGAGGTAGAGACCGTTATCCGGGTGGGAAGCATTCATGTGATCGTTACGCAAAAGCGGAAACCCTATCATAAAGAAATCGACTTTACGCGGTTAGGGCTTGCGCCACGAAAAACGGATATCGTGGTGGTGAAGATCGGGTACCTGGAACCCGAGTTGTATGCCATGCGGTCGGGCTGGATCATGGCATTGACGCCAGGGGGCGTCGATCAGGATATCGAGCATCTTCCTTATAAGCGTATTGAGCGGCCGATGTTTCCCTTCGACAAAGACATGAAAGACCCCGATCTCACGGCGAGGCTCGTGAAATAAAAAAAATAAGGGGCGCCACTTATAGCACTATGATATAATTGTTACTGCGCGTTGTTGTAAAGAACTTTCGTGTATCCTTACATGAAAATAAACCTTTCAACAATGAAAAAGAATGTTCTGTTTTTACTTCTTGCCCAGCGCTACGGGTCTGAAGGTTTGTCCGGGACAGTGGGGCCTGTAGGCGGGGATGCTGCGAAAATGTGACAAAGATGAGGCGGGGATGCTGGGGGGATGCTGCGAAAATGTTGCGAAAATGTTACTAGGATGTTACGAGGCCAGGGGATATGGTGGTTGTGAGAATATTTCTTATATTGGTATTCTACAACCTTTTTTCAATGAAACCATATGCCCTGGCCCTCGTATTGTATTGCGCGGCCTTTTCGGCCTTTTCCCAGAGTCCTGATGCGGAGCAGGATTTTATCAGGAAAAAATGTGGGGTCTTGTATGTCCAGCTGTCGCCGGGACAGAACGATGCGTCCTATCCTGTACTTTTCGACAGCATCCGGGTAGTGGATTCCAGAAGCGATACTTCGAGGATAGGGCTGATCGGCAGTGCGCGACGGGGACAGGACGAGGTGCTGTTCCACCGGCCGGCGGGTATGCAGGTGGCGGCTTATCTGGATGCGGAGTATGTTAAACCACAGGGTAAATACAGCATGCTCGTTGACGTTAAGGACCTCTGGGTCTCCGGATCGGGCAATCGCCGGGACGATAAGGGCAGGCCGGTATGGAATGTGGACTTTCGATTTGAGGCCTATCTGAAAACTGACGGCGGGTACATCCCCCTGACTTACCTGGACACGCTGGCGCCGGCTGAAGGCACCAGGCCGGAGGACATGGTGGGCCGCTATCTTCCACAGCTCATCGCGGTCTTCATGGATAAAGTGGCCCATCACGTTATGACCGATGATCTGGTGAAGAAAAGAGTCGTTTCATATGACCAGATAGATTCTTTCAGCCGGACAAGGTTCAACTACCCGATGGATACCGCGACCCTCCTGGTGAAGGGTGTCTATATGAATGTCCGGGAGTTCAGGGATAATAAGCCTTCTAAAAGGCAGTATGAGATTTCAAAAGATGAATCAGGCGACCTGACGGTGAGTATCGCTGACGAGAACGGCCAGTTTTATTATACGCGCAAGGTATGGGGTTTCTGTGACGGCCAGGGGGCATATAAGATGATGAATGGAAATCTCTTTCCGATTTTTAACGTCTATCACCAGCTCTATGTACTAGGCTCCAGCGAATACCGCAACAAACGAACGGCACTGCCGGTGCTCCTTCCCGTCTTCCCCGGGTTAATCGGCCTGAGGACCATCGGCATCAGTGACAATGTGAGCAGGTTATTGCGACTTTTCCGGCTGGATCCGTATACCGGCAAGACAACCGAGTAGCGGGAGTTTCGCGGGGGGGGGTGGAAAAGAATAAATAATTTTATTATATTGTCATTTCATAACCCTGACCGATGAAATCCTATATCCTGACCATCTTCTTTTTTGGCGCCGTTTTTCAGGTGCTGGCTCAGTCACCAAGTTCCGATGACGGGCAAAGATTTATCAAAAAAAAATGCGGTGTCGCCCATGTTGTCCATTTACCATTGAGGCAAAGCGGGCAGCATTATTCGCTGCTGTTTGACAGTATCAGGGTTCTTGATTTTCGAAGCGATACGTCGAGGCTCGGAATAGTAGCCAATGGCAGATGGAGCCAGGAAGAACTTTTGTTGCGGGCGCCGGTGGGCGTTCAGCTAATGAGCTATCTGAATGCAGGCTATACGGCACCAACGGCTAAGCACCGGCTGTTGGTCGTGATCAAGAATCTTTGGGTGTCAGACCCGGTGATTCCTCAGGCCAATATGTTCAAGAGCGCTTTGGACCTTTCCTTCCGGTTTGAAGCTTATCTGCCGTCAGGAGATGACTATGTCGCACTGACCTATCTGGATACGGCGGTCACCTGCTGGGGAAGTACGGTGGACGATATTGTGGCTAAAGGGATACCGGATCTGATTGCGCGGTTCATGGATAAGACAGCGGATCACCTCCTGTTGGATGACCTTTCGACGAAGCGGGTGGTGTCCTATGGGCAAATAGACTCTTTTGCCCGGTCACGATTCGATTATGCCATGGATACGGCGACAATGCTGGTAAAAGGCGTCTATACCTCGGTGCATGAATTCAGGAATAATACGCCTTCTATTCTGAAGTACGAGATTTCGAAAGATAAGGGGGGCATGATGTCGCTGGAAATTCCGGATGAAAACGGGCAGATGTACTATACGCATAAGGTATGGGGATACTGTGATGGCCGGCAGGCATATGTGATGATGGATGGGAATGTCTTCCCGGTCTTTTGTGTCGATCATCAATTCTATGTGCTGGGATCGAAAGACTATCAGGACAAGCAAATTTGGGTGCCCCTTTTTATACCGTTGGGTGGCGCCCTCCTCTATGGTACTACCGATGTTGCTGACAATGTCATCCGGAAACTGCGCCTATTCCGGCTGGACGTGCGATCGGGGCGGGTGATTCAATGACGTTACATGGTGACGGGCCAAAGGCTTATATTTGAATAATGAGAAAGTATACACTCTCGCTCGTCTGTTCATTGAACATGCTCTTTTGCTATGCCGGAACGCCGCATGCCGAAGATGGGGGCAGGGCCGGAAATAAGCCCAAAGATTTTGAAGTGAATTCTCCGGATGGCGCTATTGCTGTCCATATTCATGCAGATACGGTGCTACTGTGGTCGGTTGATCACAAAGGACAGCCGGTGATCGCCCCTTCGGCCATTGCCCTGCAGTTGCAAGATGGAGAGGTGCTGGGTGAAAATGCGAAAGTTGTTTCCGCGCCGGTAGAAAAGGTGAATTCCACCATTACTCCCCTCAATTATAAGAAGGCGGCCATCGAAGACCGGTATACCCAGCTGACATTAAACTGTAAGGGTGATTACAGTGTGATCTTCAGGGTGTATAACGATGCGGTGGCGTACCGGTTCGTCACGAGGAAAAAAGGGGCGCTTATCGTTAAGAATGAAGAGGCGAACTTTAATTTTGTTGCGGACGACAAGGCTTTTATTCCCATTCAGTGGGATTACCGGCGGGGTCAGAACTTCAATTCCTCCTTTGAAGCTTTGTATCATGAGATCAATCTGTCGCAGTTCCCGACCGATTCGCTGGCCTTCCTTCCGATACTCGTAGACATAGGGCAAAACAGGAAGGTGGCCATCGTGGAGGCCGATCTGGAAGACTACCCGGGCATGTACCTTAACCTGAATGAGACGCAGAAGGGCTTCAAAGGGGTATACGCTCCCTATCCACTGGAAGCGGAGCTGAAGGGTATCAATTATATCCCCAGCAAAAGGGCGGATTATATTGCACAGACGACCGGTACCCGTCCTTTTCCGTGGCGGGCGATCGTGATCAGCGAACAGGATAAAGACTTACTCAACCAGGATATCATTCAAAAGCTGGCGTCACCGCCGAGGATAGCCGATGTCAGCTGGATCAAACCGGGACAGGTGGCGTGGGACTGGTGGAATAACTGGAATGTCTCTCATGTCAATTTCAAGGCAGGCATTAATACGGAGACGTACAAGTATTACATCGATTTTGCCGCCGCCAATCATCTCAGCTATATCGTCATGGACGAGGGATGGTCCGACGACCAGGATCTTTTCAAGGCCCGTAACGGGATTGACCTTCCGACGATCGTCGACTATGGAAAGCAGAAAGGTATCGGCGTGATCCTTTGGGCTACGTGGCATACCATCGACCAGCAGATGGATACTGCGTTCCCGCATTTTTCTGCTCTGGGCATCAAGGGTTTCAAGATAGATTTCTTCGACCGGGATGATCAGGTTGTCATTGCGTCCAACTATGCCATCGCGAAGCTGGCGGCACAGTACAAGCTGATGGTGGACTATCATGGTTCGTCCAAGCCGGCGGGTTTGCAGCGGACCTATCCCAACGTGATGGGGTATGAGGGGGTCAAAGGGTTGGAAAATTTCAAGTGGGCCGATGAGGATCAGCCGCGTTATGTCGTCACGATACCGTTTGTCCGCATGATGGCAGGGCCGATGGATTATACGCCGGGGGCGATGCGTAATGCGACGCAGCAGGCATACCGGGCTATCAATAACAATCCCATGAGTAAGGGAACCCGTTGCATGCAACTGGCGGAGTATGTCATCTTCGATGCGCCGTTGCAGATGCTGTCCGATAATCCTACTGCCTATATGAAGGAACAGGAGTGCACGGACTTCATTACCAAGGTGCCTACTACCTTCGACGAGACAGTGCCGCTGGACGGAAAGGTGGGTGAATATGTAGCGCTTGCGCGGCGTAAGGGCAATACCTGGTATATAGGGGCGATGACCAACTGGACTTCGCGTGACCTGACGCTGGACTGCAGCTTCCTACCTCCGGGGACTTATCAGGCGGAAATATTCAAGGATGGCCTGAATGCCAACCGGGATGCCACCGATTATACCCGGGAAATCATCAAGGTCAGTCCCGGAGACAAGCTGTTATTGAAACTGCAAGGCGGCGGCGGTTGGGTCGCCCGGATTTACGCCCAATAGATCATTCGATGTTTTTAATGATTTAGCGGATTCCTGCATGAGCCGGGCAAATTTTTCGGTGGCGGATTCCTGCGCCGCGGTAGGAGCCGGAGTGGGTCTGTCCGTGGTATAGGTAGGGCTGACCCTGGCAACTGCCGTTTCCACCTGGGGAGCGGGAGTCTTATCCGCGTTCTCGAAATAATAAGCCGTGGCGATGAATTTTTTTACATGCATCCTCGATTCGGCGGGGAGATATTTCTCGAGTACCCAGAAATTTCTGCTATGGGCCTTATGAATCGCCCGATAGACCGGGGCAGGTCCGCCATTATAGGCAGCCAGTACGAGCAGCCAGTCGCCGAATTCACGGTGGAGATCGCGCAGGTATTTTGCTGCGGCTCTTGTGCTCATATAATAGTTCGTACGTTCGTCCGAGTGATGGCTGACCGTGAGACCGAGATCGTGGGCGGTGCCAGGCATTAATTGCCAGGGGCCTTTGGCGCCGACGCGGGAAACGGCCGAGGATTTGAGTTCGGATTCAATCACGGCCAGGTATTTCAACTCCAATGGGAGGCCATAATGATTGAGAACGGAATCAATGATCATGAAAGGGCCTTCACTGCGTCGTCTGACGGTTGAGAGGCATTCGTCATTGTTCTTTATATAGACGGGAACGAACTTCATGCCCTTCTTATCAGGAAAAGACATAGAGACGTGATGTCTGTTGGAAGTAGCCGGATGCGCATGATACGCCTTAGATGGCGGACCAGGGTTGGCCGCCGACGGAGCGCCAATGAAACAGGCAATACTGCAAAAATACATAGGTACTGATGACTTCAACATCGTTTTAATTTTTGGGTAAAACAATGCCGGGCCCAGGCATGGATTATTTGTACGTGTTTGCCATAGGAATATTGGTGTTAGTTTATAGCCTTTCCGCGGGTACGGTTTATAGGGTTTTTCATTTACGGAAGACTATAATCAATGCGCAAAGATAGTGTTCTCCGCTACAATAGCATTAGGGATTCTACTTGGGAAATCTACGATGGGTAAGGGTTTCAGCCGCTTAAATGATTGATTCAGGCATAGTTGGAGTATTTGGATCCAGGGGGAATGGGCCCGAATCTTTTTGTTCTTTCAGCGTAAGAAAGAATATACAGGTCCCTATCCAGCCCATCCAGAAGAGGTAAAATCCGAGATGGAATCTTTCTTTCAGCAGGCGGTGAGTGTAGGTGTAGATGAAATCCCTGAAGGTGAGGAACAGGCCTAGCGCGCCCAGCGTCAATAATAAGGAGATAACGAGGGTTTTGATCCCCGGACGTTTGGTCCGGATGACCATAAGGGTGATAATCAAGATGATCTGGAGACCGAAAAGGAGTAGAAAGGTCTTCCAGTCCGAACGCAGGAGCCTGTATTCCTTGTGAACGGTGGCGATGCCGAGTTTGCCGATCCAGGAGATCTTTGAGATGAGGTAAACATCCAGCCAGCAGAGGAGCGCCTGACAGGCGATCAGCAGGGTGATCCAGGTTTTGAGGGTGGGTTTCATAGCACAAATATAAGCGTCGAGAAGACGGCATACGGATTGGTTAGTAAAATTACGATGTATATCTTCTAAGTACTTTTGCTTGCATAAGTGGTTTTTCCTTGGTACATTTATATGTTATTTCGCATACCCCTAAATCCGTGTTCAGATGAAAACCACTATTCCGTTACCCTCGATGCTATTGCTGCTTGTCAGCATTTCAGCGCTCAAGTCTGTTTCGGCTCAACCGCAGACACTTGAATTTGCTTCAGGATCCGGGACCACTTCTTACGGATCGTCTACCACCAGCCAAACCATTACTTTCCAGGAAAACACTTCCAATCCCACGGCGTGGAACTTCACACCTTATACGACGCCTACGACCACGGCCACTTTTTCCATCAGCAATGAGCAGTATACGCTGCCGACCAGTCAGAATTCCAATGGTGCCGATGTTTCCTTTGGCGCCACCAATAATAATAGCAGCGAGGTGATCGCCGCGGCTAAGATTTTCCCGGATATGGACGCCATCAGTAGTCCCGTCGCCAGTGATTTCAGTTCTTCCAACTTTCCGGGGCAGGCAGGGGAAGGGATGTCTATGACTAAGAATTATGCCGTTTCCATCTTCAATTCAACCATGGGTCTTTTCAATGCCAACGCTAATGTCCATGACAGTTTTTATATGGCGAACGTGACCATTACTTTTAGCGTTCCAGTGGCTAACCCCGTACTTCAAATAGTGGGCATCGGCGGTTATTCCGGTAATGAGGGATTTTCCTCTGAACTGATGCTGACGACGCCCGGGGTGACCTTGTCGGCGTTGTCCGGTTCCAAAGAATTCCTTGTCACGCCCAACCAGATATTGAACTCCGCTTCTTCCTTCAGTGCTACTACGGGGTCCGGAGCCGCATCCGGTTCTGTACTGGTTAACGGCATCGTCAGCACCCTGACCTTTAAGCTGTATATGAAGGGAGATGGGGGCGGGACCTGGTCCACCAGTTCTCAGCATGCAGGTGATGAATTTTTGATCGGTATTTCCTCGTTGGTGACCAGCACCGTGTTGCCGGTCAACTTCAGTGCTTTTACCGCACAGCCCAAGGGTAACGCTGCCGAACTGAACTGGACGACTGCGACGGAAGAAAACAGCAACTATTTTACCGTGCAAACCAGCAGCGACGGTACTTCCTGGAGCAGCATCAGCGAAGTAAAGGCAGCAGGTAATAGCACAAACCCTGAGAATTATACGTATACTGACAATATTCCTTCCTCCGGCAGCAACTATTACCGGATAGTGGAAGTTAGTCAGGATGGTACCGAAAGCTATTCGGACGTAAGGCAGCTGACTTTTGGCCAGTCAGCCTCCACTGTACTGACCTTTTATCCCAACCCCGTCAAGAATCAGGTGACCATCACCATGGCCGGTTCCGTATCGCCGGAATCGGTGACAGTGATGAGTGTCAATGGGCAGCAGCTTCAGCAGAACAAGGACTTCGTTTCCGGGGAGAGCATCGATCTCAGTTCCTATGCAGCCGGGATCTATTTTCTGGCCATCAGAAATACTTCCGGGCAGACCGAAGTAGTGAAAATCCTTAAAAATTAGGCATAAACCGGCCATATAATGAAAAAAATGTACTTTTAGTTATATTAACTAATCCATAAACAGATAACGATGAACAAAGCCGAATTAATTGACAAGATTGCTGGGGATGCCGAAATTTCCAAGAAACAGGCTGCCGCAGCTCTCGATTCCTTCACTGAAGCGATTGCCAAAACCCTCAAGAAAGGGGATAAAGTTACTCTTGTAGGCTTCGGTACCTTCTCCGTGTCCAAGCGTGCAGCGCGTACAGGCCGCAATCCGCAGACTGGCGCTACCATCAAGATCAAGGCGAAGAAAGTAGCTAAGTTCAAGGCTGGTGCTACTTTGTCTTCCAAGGTTTAGCCTTCATTTTCCATCGATTTGACTAACCCGGTTCGGATGCGGACCGGGTTTTTCGTTTTTAGCCGCCTCTGTGGAAGCCGCCGCCACCGCCATTGCCACCGCCGCCGCCGCGGAAACGGCCGCCGGGGCCCATACCGTTCTGTCTGTTGTGCTGGGATCCTTTGAAATTATTCAGGTTGTAGGTGAAGGTGAGCATCACATATTGCTGGAGGGTTGTTGTGCGGGTGTCCGATACCATGTTTTGTGAGACTGCTTTATTGACGGACGTATTCTGATGTAACAGATCGAAGACCGTCAGGCGTAGTTCCCCATTTTTCTTTTTGAACATTTCCTTGGCGATACTGGGGGTTAGCAGCGGTACGGACTCATTATATCCTGGTGTCTTATTATCAGCGATCGTATAGGTCAACGTAGCGGCGACGAGCCAGCCATTGTTAGTATAGGCTGTGATCTCCGCATTGAACACCTCGGAAAAGGCGTTCAGGTTAGATGAGCTGCTGAGGGTATTACGATTGATCGTATAGGTGGAGGCCGAGCTGAAGTTCATGTCGAAGTTCTTCTTGATATTGGTTGTCCAGTTGACTTTTTCGGTAAAAGCCGTGGATCGGGTGTAATCGTGCTCAAAATTGGCAGAAGAGTCACTGGTTTTGACCAGGTTCTGGCTTTGGGAATAATTGATATCCGTGATCAGGTTGAGGTTCGATTTCGGGTGTTTCAGCGCCCAGCCGTAATTGAAATAGCCGGCCACATTGTAGGTGCCGTTGAGGTTGATATAGCTAGTGCTGTCACCGCCTTTGCGGGTGGGGACGAGTTCATTCTGTATATCGTTGACCGTCGTACTGGCATTGAGGGTAGCGAACAGTACATGGTTATTCGAAGGGTTGAAGGATTGGTATAGCATCCGGAGGCTGTGAGTGAACTGGGGCTTCAGATCGGGATTGCCTGTCAGGAAGTTGATATCGTCCGAGGTGGTCGTCAGGGGCTGCAGCTGGCTGGCGGAAGGGGTGCCCGTCCGGCCCATATAGTAGATCCGAAGCCGTTGGTTGTTGTTGAAAGAGTAATTGAACTGGACCGTCGGCGTGAGGTTCGTGTAGCTATGAGACACGTCGATGTTTTTCGTCGTGTTCAGGCTGTTGAAGTTCATGAACTGGATGCCGGAGCCGAAGTTGATGTTCAATTTATTGTTCTGGATGCGATAAGTAGCCGATATCCTGTTAGAGTAGGAGGTGAACTTATAGGAATTGCTGAAGAGACTGTCGAAGGACGAATATTGTTGATTGGCGCTATCGAAGTCGTAGGTGTCGTTGACCGTGGTGCTCTTGTTATATGAATAGCTGTAGGACAGCAGCAGATAGGTATGTTTACTGATGGGCTCGGTATAGTTGAGCGTCGGGTTGATCGACCAGGAATGCAGGGAGTCGTAATAGTGTTGATTGATGTTCTGGCTGGAATCCAGTTGGTAGAATGTATTCTGGGAATTGTAATATCCATTGCCATTGTTGACGTTGGCGGTTCCGGTGATGTCGAGGGTCAGGGTCCGGTAGGGTTTCTTGAACCGGTGCCGGAAGGTAAGGTTAGAGCCGTTGATGTTGAAGCCGGCGTTGTCGCTGGAAGAATGTCCGACCGTGTGACTGATGGCTGAATCGTTTTGATCGACTGTATTGGTGACCGACGATGAGTTGGGGGATGTCGACTGGATCGTCACGTTCGGCCGGAATACGAAGGAATTGCTGCTGTCGATCTTGCCCTCGAGGTTGAAATAAATGCGTTGGTTATCCGTCCGGGAGATGGCCGATGACGTATCGGTGGTGGAATTCGTGCTGTCTGCGGTGGACGGGATGAATTTTTCGGTCAGGCTTTGTTGGTCGGATGTGATGTGGGTGAAATTATAGAAGTAGCTGCCATACGCTTCCAGGTTTGGTCCCCAGTTATCATGATAATTGGCGCCAGCCGCCCAGACAGTGGTAATCCCGGGACTGCTTTGGTTAGTGGCGGCACTGGGACCGCCGCCGCTGCCTCTCCTTCCGCCCGAGGAGCCGAGGATATCCTGGATCGTAAAATTTTGTTTATTAACGTCGTTGGCCTGTCCGAGCGCGGAAATCTGCTGGTCATTATTGAAATGGTGGAAGTTGAAACTTTCGTCATAATCCTGGTTGGTACCGGCGCCTGCGATGGCTCTACCGAAATAGCCCACTCTCTTATCCCTTTTCGTGATGATATTGAGTGTCTTTACGCGGTTGCCGTCGTCGATGCCGGTGAATTTGCTTTGATCGTCGAGGTCATCGAAGATCTGGTATCTTTCTACGATATCGGGGGGGATATTGCGGGTGGCGAGTTTGGGATCATCATTAAAGAAACGTTTGCCGTTCACCAGCACGCGGGTGACGGTTTCTCCCTGGGCGGTAATGTTGCCGCTGGCATCCACTTCTACGCCCGGTAATTTTTTCAGCTGGTCTTCGACGAAAGCGTTGGGTTTCGTCGCGAACATTTCTGCGTTATATTCTATCGTATCTTTTTTGATCTGCATGGGGGGACGCTGGATGACTACTTCCTGCAGGATGTCCGTCGCCCGTAGCATATTGATCGTAGAGAAGTCGATATCCTTCGTGTTGGCGTCGATAACGAATTTTTTGATCACATGGTGGTAGCCTTCGAAGGTGATGAGGAGGTGGTAGTTACCGGGGGCGAGGCTGGTAAAGGAAAAATTACCGTTCTTATTCGCTACGGCGAATTGGGAATCGGTTGTATCCGATTCGGGGGTCACGCTGACCGTGGCTTCGCTGAGTACCTGTTTACCGGCGGAGTCAATGATATGTCCTTTGACCGACCCCCTGATCTTTCCCTGGGAAAGGGCGGTGTGGGTCATCAGAAGACCGACGAGACAGAAGAGGATAAGCAGGGTGATATTATTTCTCATATATAGTTTCACAGACTGCTAAAATAGTCGGTCGTTTACTCGGGATTCGGGGTAGAGTTACAAGTGGCTAAAATTAATCACTGATAGGGTGAGGAACGGCAAGGGGAGAGGGCGAACGGGCGTTCTGGATCGGTAAATGCTTATATTTACTTACCAAAACCAATGCCATGATCTTTGTCAAACAACCAGGGTGGCTGCTTTTATGCTGCCTGATCAGCATCTGCGGATGGGCGCAGTCGCCGGGCGATCATCCGGCAGCTATACCGCCTGTAGCCGTCTCCGGATATGTTTTCGTGGATAGAAATCATAATGGGATAAAGGACGATAACGAGCCGGGGATCAAGGGGGTGGAAGTTTCCGATCAGGTGAACGTCGTTGTCACCGACGATAAAGGCTATTATCAGATCCGGGCATTGGCCGGGTTTGGATATATTTTTATCAGTATGCCGGAGGGATATACATCCGGGAAGGGTTATTGGCAAAAAACGGAATTGGGGGGTGCTGGTGGCGTCCTTTCTATCAACTTTCCTCTCTTGCCGGCAGCGGCCCGCTCTTCCTTTACTTTCATCCAGGCTTCGGATACGCATATCAGTGAAAAGACGGTTGACCGGATGCAAAAGTTCCGCGATGTGGTGGATTCCGTCAAACCGGATTTTGTCATTATTACCGGCGACCTGGTCAAGGATGCGCTGCGGGTGCCGGAAACCGAGGCCAGGGGATTATTCGAATTATTCAAAAGGGAGATCGCCAAAATGAGCCTTCCCGTCTGGTGTATTCCCGGCAATCATGAAAACTTCGGCATCGAGCGGCATCTTTCGCTGGTAAGTCCGACAAATCCTTTGTACGGTAGGAAAATGTACCGGTTTTATTTCGGCCCGGATTATTATTCCTTTAACTACGGCGGTGTTCATTTCATCGGGTTGAACAGCCTCAGCTATGATGACCTGTACTATTATGGTCATATCGATTCCACCCAGTTGGAGTGGTTGAAGAGAGATATCGCGTTATTGCCTCTTTCCACGCCGATCGTCACCTTTCAGCATGTGCCTTTTTTTTCAGGGGTGCTTAGCATGACTCCGTTGGTGGAAAATGGGTTCGATCGAACGGTGGAGTGGGAAAAGGGGGTTTTACAGTACAGGCATGTCGTGTCTAATGCGCAGGAGGTAGTCGCCATCCTAAGCCAGCATAACTATCCCCTGGCGCTGGCGGGTCATCATCATTTACAGCAGAAGTTCACCATGGAAGGCGTCCAGACAAGATTCGAGCAGACCGCTGCCGTTATCGGCCCCTCCGACGAGGGTGGGTTGAATCATCCGTCGGGCGTGACGGTTTATCACGTTGCCAATGGGGTGATTGACGAAGGGCATTTTATTCGACTGGATAAATAGAGGTACGGTGGGTTACATGGTGGGGTGTTGTTCGATCAGGGTCCATTCCTGGAGGTCGCCGGGCTGTTCGGGCTGCAGGGTGATGGCGCTGTTGGTAGTGCCGCGGGCGTCGGACGGTGTGAGGTAAAGGTCGGTCCCTTTCAGGCGGACGCGGTACCGGTCCTTGTCGGCAACTAACAACTCGTATTCCTGGGGTTTTTGGTCGTTCAGGGGACGTTCTTCCAGTGCGGTGCCGGGTTTGGCGTCACTATTCTGCGGTTGAAGCGTCTTTCCCGATAATAGATTTTTCAGGATATAGGCGCCGGCCGGGGTTGGTTGGAACTGCCAGGTCATACATTTCCAATCCTCTGGTGAGTAGGCGACGATGGGGGTGCCGTCAGCGCCATTAGCGTCTTTGATGCGGACGTATTTGCCGGTGTGTACATTCTTCAGGGCAAAATAAATACCGCGCCGCGGTGTGGGCTAGCCTGCGTAAGGTTCGACGTGAACGAGGACGTCTTTGATTCGGAGGTTACTTTCCAGCAATTTTGCTTTGACGGCATGGGCGATGGCATGTCCTTCGGTGACGCTGAGGGTACCATCCACCTGGATATGAATATCTACGAAGTAGTCAAAGCCCATTTTTCGGACAAAACATTTCTCCACTTTGCGGACAAGGGGGTTCTGACCGGCGAGGTTTCGGATGCGGCCAACGATTTCTTTGGAGGGGGCGGCGTCCATGACTTCGTTGACAGCGGGGAGCAATAATTTGATCGCGTTATACATTACGAGACAGGCTGCGGCGAGGGCGGCCCAATCGTCTGCGGATTCGTGGCCGGGGCCAAGCAGTAGGGCGATGCTGATACCGATAAATGCGGCGATGGAGGTGATGGCGTCGGCGCGATGATGATGTGCATCGGCCTTAACAGCCTGGCTGTCTATCTCCTTGCCCACTTTCATTACATACCTATAGAGACCCTCTTTTATCAGGATGACGCCGAGTAGCACATAAAGCGTGAAGCTCCGGGGCATGGCATGCGGTGTACGGATGAATTCGACGGCGTGCCAGCCGATCCAGACGGCTGCGCCCATCAGGAAAAGGGATATGACAATGGCGGCGAGGGGTTCGGCTTTGCCATGGCCATAGGGGTGTTCGTTGTCGGGTGGCTTTTGAGCGATGCGGAGGCCGATCCAGAGGAGGCCGGAGCTGAGGACGTCGGCGGAGCTCTCGGTGGCATCGGCGATGAGGGCATAGGAATGGCCGATATGTCCGGAAGCAATTTTGACGAAGACGAGGATGAAACTAACGCCTATACCGAGCAGAGTGGTGCGCATTCCGCGGACGGAAGGGTGTACATCGGTGGCATGGATTGGAGGTGCCTGTGAGATAGTTCTTGATTAAGTGGCAAATGTAAAAAAATGCTGAATAACATCGCATTATTTATGAGTCAACAGTAGGCTTGACGATGGCGTCGAATGCAGTTTCAAGATATTGCGGGTTGGCGCTGTTCATAAGCGAGAGTTTATTTTGTCGTTGAAATTTGTTCATTATGTTTGTATGTGCATGATTCATGGCATTTGATAAAAATGAACAAGCCTGTAAATATTAACTCATGTGGCGGCACATTACAACCATCGCTGTAGGAGGTCTGGAAAACATTGGCTTCACGCGCTCGGGCAACATTGTTGTTCTTTCGGGCCAGGGAAGAGGAATTATTAGTTGTACCACGGGAGAAAAACTTTTTCGCGACGATAAGGATTGGTGGAAAGACTTTAAAGAACCGGAGTGCACCATCCCAGGCTTTGGTGGTGAGACGGATACCGCGGTCAAGTTGTTTGGATTACATATCAGGGGCGACCTACGAAAGTCGACGCAAGGTGGGTGGCGGGTTGTCGCAGAAGAAGGTCGCCATGGGACCATCCCAATTCAAAAATTCTATTTCAAACACAACGATTTGACAGAACCGATATTTATAGGGGAAGATGGCCCGTGTGAGCTAAGGGTATATGGGTTTTCTGAGGATGAAAAATTACTGGTAATTGCAACGAGTTGTGAACTGGTCATTTGGGGATTTGAGAGGACGGCAAAATATAAAGACTTACCTCCCGATGCCTAACTCTGTATAAAGAGGTCGGCGAAGATCCTCATTGGGGTAACTGGCCGCTTGCTGTTTCGCCATGGTCGAAGCGTATTTATTACTTGATCAGCCCCGGGAAGGCTTAGTAATCAATTATTTAAGACAATTTTAGTTTTTTGTGGATTGTATTCCATAAAAGGACGGTATTTTATGGATTTAAATCCAAAATGGATTAAATTTGTACTAAATTTCGAATGGATGATCCCAAGAGCAATTGAAAATAAGCTGATTAGTCAAATCGATTATAAAAAGGCCATCCTGATCTTCGGGCCCAGGCAAGTTGGAAAAACTACGCTTGTCAAGGATTTGACGAAAAAATTGGGTGCCGCCTTCAGCTATTTTAATGGCGATCAGATAACTACCAGAAACCTTTGGAGAATTGACCAGGTGCCTGCTCTTATACAAAGTTTCGGGGACAACAAGTTGATCATTTTGGATGAAGCCCAGATGATTGAAGAAGTGGGCAGCATATGTAAGCAAATTATAGACGCCGAACTGGGCATACAACTTATACTTACCGGGTC
>JAMFSL010000024.1 GCA_026225275.1 Puia dinghuensis | reverse complement strand
GGAATGGAATCAGCAGCGGCGAATAGACAAATGGCTGTCTTCGCAAAATGGCGGGCGGCTGAGCGGCTACCCCATAACGGTGTCTCATAAATCGTCGGTTTAGGTGAAGGGTGTAATGGTAATGCTAGGGGAAGTAGGATTAGAGATATGCTAATTAACGAGCTTTTTTCGAGAAATCCAAGACACCGGTTTGGAAGATTCTATAAAATTGATAAAGAAATACGCTTACTCACAGATTTATTAAAGAGTATAGTAATATCAAATGGATTGATAGACATCGCCAATTGAAGGACGAACAGGCAATCGAACGAAATCTACAACCAAGGATTTTTACGACGAAAAGAGAAAAAAATAGAGTAAAAATACGCGACATTTATGGTATTTTCCACATCGAATCTGTAGCCCTTTGGAGCGATCGTAAAGAAGGTTATTCCCGCCTCACCCCCACATCCCCATCCTGATCGATAGAAATCCTCCCCGCAAAACCCCCACCACGGACAGTCGCCATAAATTGCATAGAAGTACTTTCCATGCTGATCGTATACACATTCCCCAGCGCTTCAACCGTTAGTTCCCCGGCCACATCATCCTTTCCTTTTATCGCAGGAAGCCCCAAATCCGAAAGTTTCGCGGCATACACCCCATGCTTTTTCTGATACCCCTTCTCCGCATAATACACCTTCCACAATACTCCCCGTAACGCCTCATCCGCCGGCGGAACGAACGCCACCGAATCTCCCCCGCCGCCATGCGAAGAAAACTGCAAATATCCCCACTTCTCCGGCGCATGCATATCGATAATACCCTGCGGCGACCATACCCAGTTATGCTCCGGTAACCGGCGGTCGCTCCCCGGACGAAGCCGCGGCACATACTGCCCGTTCACTACATCCCGGTCCCATTCCACCCGTGAAAAATTGATGCGCCACTGCGACCCGTCGCCGGGTAGTCGCTTGCCATCCCAGAACCCAAGGCTTTTTAGCGGAATCGCCATCTCCACCGACCAGCCCGTATCGGTATCGCCGGGCCTGTTCATCGTCCCCTTCGTCTGCACGGCGCTGACCAGTCCCTGCGCATCCCAGCTCAGCAGTGCCTTTCCGCCATTGCGGTAAGGCTTGGGCAGGAAAAGATCCATCTCCGTGTTCAATGCATTGAACTCCAGCTCGAAATAATTATGCGTATCGTTAGTCGGATTGATAAAAATTTCAAAATCGTTATCATCATAGATGATCGTATCATGCTGCCGCAGCGTCCCCCACAGATCCGGTTCCTGCAGCTCGGCATAGATATACAGGTTTTCTTTGTCCCACAACATCTTTGTCCTCGTCCTATACGCAGGCTTTGGCCGCAGATCCCCTTCAATATCGGTGAAATCGGATGTCCAGGATGCCTTCTGCCATACAGGGTCGTTGCCGGCCCCATCAATGACCGGCTTCTCCGTAGCATAATAACAGACGTAATGCAGCTGCGCCGAGGCCCCGACCGTCAAAAAACAGACCGCTAACAAACAATACAACTTTAATTTACGCATCAGCCAGGTTTAGAATGTTTACGCCACAGGCGCAGGGTTTGTAAAACGATAGACAAAAGAATTAAAAAAAATCCGATATAAAAACCGCCATTCAGATACTTGTCCTCCCTGAACAACAGGAAAGCCAGCAGTATCCCATACACGGGCTCCAGGTTATAACTCAGGTTCACCGTAAAGGCAGAGATCTTCTGCAACGCACTCATAGAAAGATTGAATGCCAGTACAGTGCATGCCCAACTCAGTATCAGCAGCCAACCCCAATCACTCAGGCTGGGTAGTAAGGAAGGGGCGGGGAATAGCCACAGATAGATCGGCATCAACAACGTAAGCACCAGCAAACCGCCGCTAAGCTCGTACAAGGTCACATTCTCCGAAGATACCCGGCGCAGGATCCGCTTATTCAGCACCGGAAACAGACTGCCCAGCAACGCCGACACCAGCCCGATCACAATCCCCGTCTTGAAATGCGGATTGACCTGGAAGATCAGGCAGATGCCGCCAATCACCATCAAACCCAGCAGCAGCTCCACTATATCCATCTTATGCCTCATCACCAACGGCTCTATGATCGCAGTAAAAAATCCAATGGCCGAAAAACATAAGAGGCTTACACTGACATTCGAATATTTGATGCTGCCATAAAAAGCCACCCAATGCAGGGCCGCAATCCCGCCGATGCCGAAAATGCGCCAAAGATCCCTGCGGGCGATGCGGATGTCCTGCCCACGCAGCAAGACAAGCAGCCACAGCGAAGGCGCCGTCAGCAGCAATCTGTACCAGACTAATAAACCTTCATTTAAGGAAATTAGCTTACCCAGGATGCCGGTAAGCCCTGCCAGTAAAACAGCAATATGTAATTGGATAAATGCCTTCTTCAATATGATCGTCCTGGTGTTTTCTATGTAGCCCGGCGGATCGGATCCGCTTTGGTTTTCTATTTAGACTCCGCAATAGCCTCCTGGGAAAAAGGGCTCATGGCCACCGTGTCATTCTTTACCCGGTTGCGGTAATTCTTGAACAATGACTGCCAGCGCAGATTCAGCACACCGAGGATCCCTTCCTTTACAATACCCTTGTTCATCTTGGAAACCCCGAATTTCCGGTCCTCGAAAATGATAGGCACTTCCTTTATCTTAAAACCAAGCTTCCAGGCGGCAAACTTCATCTCGATCTGGAAAGCATAACCCACAAAGCGTATTTGATCCAAATTGATCGTCTCCAGCACCTCCTTACGGTAACAGACAAAGCCTGCCGTCGGATCCTGCACCGGCATCCAGAGGATCATCCGGGTATAAACGGATCCACCCCTGGAAAGTAGGACGCGGTTACGCGGCCAATTGACATTCCCACCTCCTTTTACATACCGGCTCCCCACGGCTACATCCCCACCCTGGTACTTGCAGGCTTCATATAGCCTGTCCAGATCCTTGGGATTATGGGAAAAATCGGCATCCATCTCGAAAATGAACTGGTAGTTATTGCGTACAGCCCATTTAAAACCATGGATATAGGCCGTCCCCAGCCCCAGCTTACCCTGACGCTCTTCGAGGAAGAGCTGGCCGGAAAACTTTTGCTGCAACTGCCGGACAATATTAGCCGTTCCGTCAGGCGAACTATCATCAATCACCAGCACATGAAACCCCTGCCCCAGTTGAAAAATAGCTTCCAGGATTGGGATAATATTTTCTTTTTCGTTATACGTCGGTATGATGACGATCTTTTCCAAATGGCTAATTCTGATTATGGTTTGAGTGCAAAATTACAACATTTAGGAGCCTTACCAGCTTTCTCATCCTTTTTTTAACATTGTCCGGTTAAAAATTTCCGTCAGCTTCTGCTTGGTATGGAGGGGAAAATCCCCCTTCATCATCCAATCATAATACTGCGGCTCTGCCTTCAGGATATCCGCAACCGCACGTCCCTTGTGCTTGCCGAAGTTAAATACTTCCACTCCATTCTCCATCACCATCCGTCGGGCGAAATCCACCAGCGGCTCCTCCCCGATACACTTCAGTATTGTATCAACATTATTTCCCAATTGAGGATACCGTACTACTTGCGACTCCAACACCTCCCAGGTAGCCGATGCATCCACCTCCGCGCCATGAGCCCCTTCCAACTCTTTATTGCAGTAGAAGCGGTAGGCGGCGCCCAGCGTACGCTGTTCCATCATATGAAAGATTTTCTGCACATCGAGCAGTTTCCGCCCTTTCCCTTCAAATTCCATCCCTGCCCGAAGAAACTCCTCCGCCAGCATAGGAATATCAAAGCGATTGGAGTTATACCCCCCGAGATCACAATGATCCAGAAATTGCTTCAGTTCGTTGGCCACCTGCCGGAACGTCGGCGCATCCTTCACCATTTCATTCGTGATGCCGTGTATCGCCACAGAAGTCGCAGATATCGGGATCTCCGGATTGATCAATTTCCGCTTGACCTGCTTTTTTCCATCGGGAAGGATCTTTACAATGGCAATTTCTACTATACGGTCGGATCCCAGGTTGATGCCGGTCGTCTCAAGGTCAATAATCGCCAGGGGGCGTGTAAGTTGTAACATGCTACAGATATTAAAAAAACTTCTACTGTGTTAGGCTGGAGGTTAACGAAGCGATATCCAGGTCATCATAGTTGCCCGAACTCATAAATAGCAAATTAACGTTTTTGTAAGACTGTTTCATCAGCCATGTTGCCAAATCTTCCTTTTTATGGATCACCGCCAGTCCCGGCTTGCCAAAACCGGCTATCACCTTCTCTTCCGATAGTGGCGGCAGCCGCTTCAGTTCCAGTGCATGCAGTGAATAAAAGACCGCAGCAGTATCAGCAGCATCCAGTGTTCCCCGGTATTCTCCCAGGAATTGTTCACTCAGACTGCTGTAAGTATGCAACTCCAGCACCGCAATCAGCTGCCGGTCGGGAAACTGGGCCTTTACCGCTAACATAGTAGCTGCCACCTTTGACGGCGCATGAGCAAAGTCGCGATAGATGTTGACAGATGGGCTGCTCGCCAATAATTCCAATCGCTTTGCTGCCCCCGTAAAAGCAGCCATGCCTCCCAGGAACGTGGCCGCATCCAGCCCCAACTCCCGGGTGACCAGCCAGGCAGCATGCAGGTTCAGCAAATTATGCTCGCCGAACACCTTCAATGTCCCTGTCTCCCCCGCTAGCGTTACAACTGTTATGCCATTGGTGATCCGATGTTCAGGAACGCCATAGCCGAGCTTGCGAATAGGCGCGGGATGCGCCGCCACCAGCTCTGCCAGCACCGGGTCGGTCTCATTATAGATGAGCAATCCCCCCGGCTCTATTTTCGACAGGAAGATCCTAAACTGCTCGAGATATAGCTCCCAGGTAGGAAAAACATTGATATGATCCCACGCAATGCCCGTCAGCACAGCGATATGTGGAAAAAGAAAATGAAATTTCGGTCGTTTCTCCAGCGCACTGGCCGGATATTCATCGCCTTCGCAGACGATCAGCGGTGCATCCGTAATATTCACCGATTGCGGGAACCCGTCCAGACGGGCCCCTACGAGGTAATCGAAATCCTTACCCGCCGATCGCAACGCCGTCATCACCATGGACGTAGTCGTCGTTTTGCCGTGACTGCAGCCGATGACAACCCTGATCTTATCCCGACTTTCCTGGTAAATATATTCGGGAAAGGAATAGATGGACAATCCCAGCTGCCGGGCCCGTTGTAATTCCGGATTGTCTTCCCGGGCATGCATCCCGAGGATAACGGCGTCCAGGTCCGGGCCAATCTTTTCAGGGCTCCAGCCCAATGCCGCCGGCAATAGCCCCTCCTGCTGCAGATTTGTCCGCGCCGGCTCAAAGATTTCGTCGTCACTACCGGTTACCGTATAACCCTTCCGATGCAGTGCTATGGCCAGCTGATGCATGACACTGCCACCGATCGCGATAAAATGTACATTCATATTATGGGTTTCCTCTTCGATAAAAGTATTCAAGATCAGTATATTAGCAAAAACTTTCTATCCAGGCTCTCCGAAGGCTTGCATAATTCGTTTTTTTGTCTTTCCTTTGTAACAGCTCCCTTAGAGACATCGATATCTTTCTCTATCCTTTCGAAAGTCCCCCTTAAACATCTGATGCCTGACCTTCGGTCCCTGGAATAACTGAATCGCCCAATCCGTCCCCTCCTTTGAATTTCCTGGTAATTATTATCCATTCCTCGTTTTCAACCAGGCAATTTATCGATTCAAATATTAAATACCACAAAAATGAGAAAGACAATTGTAATCTTAGTTATCGCTACGGCCGTTGCTACTGCTTTTAGTTCTTGCGCAAGTTCCAGAGGAGGTTGCAACATGAGCCGGGGCTTTATTGGATATGGCAGCACTACCCGCTAAAGTGGTTTGCTCCGAACTCCTTGGACGGTGATTTCGGAGTATTGACTACCCCACCCTTTTTCCAAATTTTTTTGTCAGGTTATCGTTTTACGATAACCTTTTTCTTTTATAGGTGTTATAACGTCTAAACAGCCTTAGATTGAACATGAATTGGATTCCGCTACAAACCGAAAACCAGCTGACCGAGATTCGGGAAAAATCAGCCGGCCGCCCTCAGGTCATTTTCAAGCACAGTACCCGCTGCTCCACCAGTGCCATGGTCAAAAACAGGCTGGAAAGGGCCCGGACCCCGGAGGCCATCGATTTCTACTACCTCGACCTGCTGAATTACCGGCCCGTATCCAATAAGATCGCCGCTGATTTCAACATCCCACACGAGTCCCCACAGGTTTTGCTGATCCTCAATGGAGAATGCATCTATGACGAAAGTCATATCGGGATCAGCATGGATGATATTGTAGGGATGATATCGTAGAACGTACGATGTAGCCTATTTCACCACAAAAGGCGCTGTCTTATATCCTTCTGTGGCCCGTTGCCGCCCAATGGCGTCATATACCGCCGGATCGTCAGGCGCCCAGGTGGCCAACCCATCCACATACCGGTTGAACATACAAAAAGTCGCCGCAATCAGCACTGCGTCATGGATCTCTTTGTCCGTCGCCCCCTGATTTCTGGCCGCAGCGATATCCTCCGGCATCACCTTTTTACCGTCCTGCTGTACTTTTGCAGCAATGGCCAGTAACGCCTTCATTTTTCCGGAAAGTTTGGCTGTTGCGGGATCGTGGACGACCTGGCTGACCAACTCCCCATTACCGCCCAGTTGATATTTGGCGATAGCACCATGCGTATTGGCGCAATATTTACATTCGTTGAGACTCGAGGTGTAAGTGGCAATCAACTCCCTTTCCCCGGGCGTCAGCGTCGAAGTGGAAGGATCGTGCAGGAGCGTCTGCACCAGGTCGTTCAACGGTCCGGCCGTGACAGGACTATACATAAACAGGCTTCTGACTCCCGGGTAGCCTACCGGCAAAGCAATATGTGGCATAATAAATGGTTTAATATGGATTCTGACCGTACACATTTCCGGGCGGAGAATACCGGCAGACCAGGTAATCCGTCTTGCCATTACCGACCAACGCACACCCAACAGCTTGCGTGGTTTTCCATACGATCTGCGTATAATGGCCGACGACCGCCGTCCGGTTAGACCGGCAATCCGGGAAAGCCCCATACCGGAACTGCTTCTTCTCATTCCCCCAGGCATCCACCATCACCCCATAGGCAAAAGCATTGGTCGTCCCCCACCAGAGGTTCTCGCCTTCCTTGCCGACAACATCCTGGTCATGCTGACCCTGATCGATCTCCGCCAGATGCTTCGCCCACGTCAGCGCATCGGCCGCCAATGCCGCCGACCACTGAAGGTCAGGCAACTGCAAGGCCCTTCGATACGTATTATGATGTTGCAACATCGTAGAAATAAAGGTAGAGTCATTGAAGACAATCCGGCCGCCCTGGCAATGACCACAGAAGACAAAAAACAAAAGAAAGGACGGTAAAAGAAAAATTTTGAGCCGCATAAGATTTCATTTTCTCTGAACGTAATTTTCCTAACGAGGTACCCATCGAAAAGTTGCAAATAATTTTATAAAAAACTAAGGGGAAATTACCTGGGACTACTAGCAACCGTTAATGAGTATCCACTATTAAAAAAAATAATTGAATTGATTTTTGTTTCCTTATCAATTTTGACGATCTTTAAATTCAGAACCTAACCCTTGTCCTTTTATTCTCCAATTTACCCTCTTATCCGTCCCGAACAATGCACCTTCTATCCGCTCGTGATTACATTAACGACATACTCGTCGTCCCATACATATTTTAATCAAACGACATAACCATGCTTAAAAGACAAGTGGTCTTAGAGTGTATCGCCGCCCTATTGATACTACTGTTCCTGTACGCAAGTGTAAGTAAATTTTTGGACTTTAAAAGATTTATCGAAGAGATAGACAACCAGCCGCTGCCCAATTCCTGGACACCCTTCATCGTTTGGAGTGTCCCTTTCCTGGAGATCGGCATCTCCGCAGCCGTAGCATTCGAATATACGAGACTGTTAGGCTTCTATGCATCGCTCATATTGATGACGCTGTTCACGATCTACTCGATCCTCATCCTGACACATTTTTTTCCTTATATACCCTGTTCATGTGGCGGCGTGATCCGCAAACTGACCTGGCCCCAGCACCTTGTTCTGAATCTGTTTTATGTGGCTCTATCGGTCCTTGGTCTTATCCTTCAGCGCAGTAAGCATTTTAAACCCATATTAATCACTAAAAACAGTTTCGTATGAAAAAGATCAAGTGGACCATTATGATCTTAGTTATCCTCTTCAGCATCGGCGCAGCCTTCGCCACCCGCCCAGCTAATATGCAGTCCGGCCTGTATTATTGGAATGGCAGCGAATACATCCCAGTCGCCGGAACCATGGGCCAGGGTTGGTACTGTTTGTCTCCCTCTTCAGCAGTCTGCTGCTATACGTATGCCAATGGCGTCTATACACCCTACATTTCAGGCGCTCAGTACTTTCCTATCGGGATCGATGGAAAACCCAGCCCGGTGGTAAAGAAGGACAAGTAACCCCTCCCTCATTTCTTTTGTACCCCCGGCGTCCATCGGACTCACCGGGGGTTTTGCTGCATATGGGTATCGTTGATCACGTCCGGTGGTATAGGCAGCGTATAAAAATCACTGTTAGGTGGCAGCGTATACATCATTCCGCCGATATTCCGGGTCAGGGTAACTGCGCGCCCTGCCTCCTTATTCAGCCTTCGCAGGTCCGACCACCGGATACCCCGGAAGGCCAATTCCTTTCGCCGCTCCAACAATATCGTATCCAATGCCTCTGGCGCACTGCCAATGGCATAGCCCGTAAAGGTCCCCGATCGCCAGCGGTGGGTCAGCAAGGTATCCAGATCGTTCACCGCCGGCGTCAACTGCCCCGCCCGCGCATAACATTCCGCCCTTATAAGGTACAATTCGTCGGTCGCCAGCCCGCTGAAGGGAAAGATGGTGCCCGCATAACTGCCCTTGAGAAAATAAGAATTTCCTGCCAGTTGCTGATAGTAGACCTTCAGCCGGAGATCGTTGCTGTCATAGCTGTCTATTAAAGTTGTGTCGATCAGACAGCCGGTACAAATTCCTTGCAGCACGACCCCGCTAATGGGAAAATTACTCTGGTACAGTACCTCCGGCATATTGTTTTCCCGTATCGGAAGAATAGAAAAGGTGTCCAGGCTGTTATAATCAACCAGCTTACTATACCGCTGCAAAACGCTATCTGCATAGAGGCCGGCATCGGTATAGTCCCCTACGCTGAGATAGATCCTGGCCAGCAGGGCCTGGGCCGCCATCCGGCTGGGCCGGTTGAGGTTATTGACCGGTATGATGGCCGGCAGTAGAACCGACGCCGTGCGCAGGTCGCCCAGAATCTGCGAATAGGTGGTATCCAGGGTCGTCCGCGTGGAGGGCACAGTAATATCGGGGCTGGTCCGGATAGGAATCCCCATAGTAGCATGTGCCGTTGCGCTGTCATAAGGCGCCGCAAACAGCTCGGCAATATTGAAAAAGGCATACGCCCGCGTGAACAGCGCCTCGCCCTCCAGCATATTCCATTGGGCCGTGCTGATGGTATCGGTCATGTTATTCCCCAGCCCCTGTAGCACGACGTTGGCATAGAAAACCTGCGAATAGGGATTGTCCCAGTCGGCGACCAGTCCCTGGCCCTCATACAGGTCCTGCGCCCAGATATAGGCGTTATAATCCTTCGTGCTCATGTCCGTCCAGGTAGAATATAGCAGGTAATAATTGTCGGCGGAAACCTCCCCCAGCTCAGGGGTGATATTCATGACAATGGTATTGTCCAGCAATTCCTGGAAATCGCTGGCTGTCGTAGGCTGCAGCAGATTGGTGCTGGGATCCTTGTCGAGAAAATGCTTTGCACAACCCGATACCAGCAGGCCGATCGCCAGCAGGGTGGGTAAAAAGATCCGGATAAAAGAAAGCTTTTTCATAATATCCATTTTTTAAAAGTCCGCTTTGACGCCCAGTGCCAAAGTCCTGGGATTGGGCATCGTCGAGATGAAATCCGGGTCGATGCCGGCATGGTTAGCCTTCCAGAGAAGGCCCAGATTATTGGCATAGAGATAGAACCGCAATAACTCTACTGGCAACTTAGAGTGTGCCTGCCGGGTGATATCATATGTCACCTGGACGTCCTGTAGCCGCACCTGGTCTCCCTTTTCGATCAGCACCTCCGAGTTAGTATAGAATAGATCCCGCGACGAATTCTGACTGAAGTCAGCCAAAGGCAAAGAGGGCACATTCGTATGCAGCTCATCCCCCGGATGCTGCCAGCGGCGGTCGTAATCAGGGCTACCGGGCGAAGTG
>JAMFSL010000205.1 GCA_026225275.1 Puia dinghuensis | reverse complement strand
CTGCGCTGCCATCTTAAATTGAACAGGGCCAATTTTTACCCCGATGATTACAGCAATCTCCGGGAATTCTTCGGCTATGTTGTCAAGAAGGAGAGCGAGACGATCGTGCTGAAAAAGAAATAACGCCCTAAACCATTTATAACCTAAACATTAAACCGCCTCATGACCATTCACAACTACCCCTGCATTGTCGTATGCTGCTGCATCCTGGCAAGCATGACAGTTTCCGCCCAGGATAAAATACCCGTTAAATTCGGTAAGGTAACCCCCGCCGATTTTGTCGTTACTGCCGGCGGTCTGGATTCCTCCGCCGATGCCGTCGTAGTGGCGGACTATGGGACATCCGAATTTGTGGGTAATGTTAAAGGCTGGTTCACCTTGGAATTCCATCATACCAGGAGGATTCGCATTTTGAAAAGAGCGGGTTTCGATGCCGCCAATATAACAATCCCTTTGTTCACGGCAGGCAATGATGTGGAGAAGGTGGATGGGCTCCATGCGAGTACATATACACTGGAGAACGGGAAGGTCGTGGAGACAAAACTGGATAGCAAGTCCATTTTTACCGACAAGATCAGCAAGAACTGGATAGAAGAAAAGTTTACCTTTCCTGCCTTGAAAGAAGGTGCCATTTTAGAGTATTCCTATACGCAGACCTCTCCTTTTCTCAAAAACCTGCAACCCTGGGAATTTCAGGGCGAATATCCCTGCCTTTGGAGTGAATACCAGGTGGACATGCCGGATTTCTTCAAATATGTTACGCTGAGTCAGGGTTATCTGCCTTTTAAGGTCAATACCCGGGACACCAGGCAGGTCAATTTTCATATGACAGAACCCGGAGGTGCGGACAGGGATGAGCAATTTACTTTTGACGATAATGTGGTTACCCATCGGTGGGTAATGAGCAACGTCCCAGCATTGAAAGAAGAGCCATTCACAACTACCATAGATAATTATGTCTCCAAAATAGAATTTCAGTTGTCGGCCTATAAATTCCCCAATATGCCATATGAGGATAAGATGGGCAGCTGGATAAGTTTGAGCGAAGGACTGTTGAAAGATGACGACTTTGGAGGTGATCTGTTCAGGAACAATTCGTGGCTTGATGATGACATGAAGACGATCACTAAAGGAGCGACCGGCAACCTCGAAAAAGCCCGGCAGATATACGCATATGTGCGAGATAATTTCACCTGTACTTCCCATGGCAGCTTATGGCTAAGTAATCCATTGAAAACCGTTTATAAAAACAAAAATGGCAGCGAGGCCGATCTCAACCTCCTTCTGACGGCCATGCTGATCCATGAAAAGATCCAGGCTGACCCGGTAATCCTGAGCACAAGGGCCAATGGCTTTACCCATCCGTTGTATCCTTTACTGAGCCGGTTCAACTATGTGATTACGAGAGCGACTATCGACTCTACCGTATATTCCCTTGACGCCAGCGAATCCTGGCTGGCATTCGGACATTTGCCTTCCCGGTGCTACAACGGCGGAGCCCGGGTGTTGAATAAAGAACGGCCTTACGCTGCCGTACTGGATGCCGATTCGATGATGGAAGGCAAGACCACACTGGTCTTTATCACCAACGATGATAAAGAAGGGCTCGCGGGCCACTACCAGAGCCTGCCGGGCTATGTCGAGTCCTGTGATCTGCGGGAAAGTTTAAAGAAGGAACATGGAGAAAAAGAATACATGAAGAAACTGCAAACAGGCTATTCTGGCGATGCCGTGGTCTCCAACCTGATGCTGGACTCGCTGAAATTACCCGATCAGCCGCTGGGGGTGGAATATGATTTCAAACTGACACCCGATACTACAACGGATATATATTATTTCAATCCCATGATGGGCGAGGCCCACAAAGAAAACCCCTTCAAGGCGGCCGAGCGTACTTATCCTGTCGAAATGCCCTACACCATGGACGAGACCTACACTATGAACATGGAAATCCCTAAAGGTTATATGGTGGACGAATTGCCGAAGTCGGCTAAGGTCCTCTTCAACAGCGATGAAGGCTTCTTTGAGTACCTGATTATAAAAGATGATCAACGTATCCAGTTCCGGTCACGGATCAAGCTGATGAAGGCTAATTATAAGCCGGAAGACTATAACACATTGCGGGATTTTTTCGCTTATGTGGTGAAAAAGCAAAGTGAGCAAATCGTCTTTAAAAAGATAAAATAAGTATATGAAATCCATATTATCCTGTTTATTGCTGGCGGTATCCTTTTCATTAACCGCGCAATCCTATAATGTTGCGCTAATACCCGATTCCCTGAAGAAGGACGCGCGGGCTGTGGTTCGTGAAGAGGAATATATCCTTGAAATCAAATCGCCAGGGAAGGCGGTTTCGAAAGAGCATGATATCTATACAGTCCTCAAAGAAGCTGGGGATGCTTTGGGCGGTTATTCAAGCCGGTATGACAAATTTATTTCCATCAATTCTATTTCCGGTTCTTTGTATGACAGCACGGGGAAAGAATTGAAACGTATGAAGAAAAAGGATATGGAGGACGTCAGCGCTGTGGGCCAAAACCTCATGGACGACGAAAGATACAAGGAATATAATTTCTATTGCCGGATCTATCCATATACAGTAGACTACCAGGAAGAAAAAGATATCGATGGGATACAGGGTTTTGAGGATTGGACGCCGTTATACAATTCAGGCATCTCAACCCAGCATAGCAAATACGTTATCATAGCACCTAAAGAATATCAGGTGCGTTACAAGCCGGTGAATTGTAATTTTCAACCTGTTATTACGGAATCAGGCGACAAGAAGACCTATACCTGGGAGGTAAGCAATCTTCCCGCCCACACGACCGAATCATATGGCCCGGTATGGTCAGAAATAGCGCCTCACGTCCTGTTTGCACCGTCTGATTTCGAGGCACAGGGCTACAAAGGGAATATGTCTTCCTGGGAAAATTATGGGAAGTTCATTAACCAACTGCGGCAGGGGCGGGACGTATTGCCCGAGGATATCAAAAAGAAAGTTCATGAACTGACCGACAACCTCAAAGATCCCAGGGAGAAAGTGTATGTGCTGTATGATTTTCTCCAAAAGAACACGCATTATATCAGTGTCCAATTGGGGATTGGAGGTTGGCAGCCTTTCCCGGCGGACTATGTTGCCGCCAAACGTTATGGGGACTGTAAGGCGTTGTCCAATTATATGATCGCCCTGCTGAAGGAGGCTGGTATTACCGGCAAATATGTAGAAATCTGGGGAGGGAGGGATGTTCCGGATTGGGTCGATGATTTTTCTTTTTCCCAGGGCAATCATGTCATCTCCTGTGTCCCGATGGGTAAGGATACGATCTGGCTGGAATGTACCAGTCAGACGGAATCACCGGGCTTCATGGGTAGCTTTACGGGCAACCGGAAAGCCGTTCTGATCGACGAAGATGGTGGTCATATTGTCCGGACGCCTGTTTATTCGGCCGCGGATAATTTGCAATGCCGTATTGTCGATGCTACGATCGGTGACGAAGGGAACCTCGACGCGGAAGTGGATACGAAATATACCGGGATCAGTCAGGAATATCCGCACGATCTGGCAGATGAATATTCGGCCGATGACCGGACGAAAGCGCTGAATGAACTTTTTAATCTGCCAACCTATAAAGTGGATAAGAGCCGGTACGAGGAACAAAAGGGGGCTATTCCTATCGTAAAAGAGAACCTGCATGTGATATGTCAGAATTACGCTACCATATCTGGCAGGCGATTATTCATCAATCCCAACCTGATCGACCGCAGCAGTCGCCGGCTGCCAGCCGATTCTGTCCGGCATTACGATTTTGTCGAGAAATATTCCTTCACACATATCGACAGCATCACCATCAAAATACCGCTCGGCTATCAACCCGAGGCAGTTCCGCAGGACATCGCCATCGACTGCAAATTTGGTAAATACAACGCAGCCGTACGGGTCACGCCGGACAAGATCATTTATTATAGGCGATACGAGGAATCGAAGAGCCGTTTCCCCCCATCGGATTATCCCGACCTGGTGAAATTCTATGAGCGCTTATACAAGGCCGATAACAGCCGTATCGTGCTTGTGAAAAAGACATAGGTAGATGGTAGGCTTAGTCTAGTTACAGCTGCTGGTCAGCTGTGCATTGATCAGGTTCATCATGTTCAGACCGATCGGCTTTTTGTCCTCTTCCGGTTTCGCCATCAGCAGAACGGCGGCGTAGTGGCGGCATGTGTCGATATAGGGGAAGCAGCCCTGCAGGCTGGGAGAGGCCCACACCGAGCCGCCAAGAATATAATTGCCGAGACCGATCTTTGCACCCTGCAGATCCTTTGGAATGTATTTCACCGGGAGGTTGGTGAACTGGGGCGACTCAAGCACTTCTACCGAGCTTTCGCTGAGGATACGCTTGTCGCCCGCCATCCCTTTATTCATCAGCATGGCCAGGAAGGCGATATAGTCATTGGCGGTAGACATGGCGCCGCCGGACGGATCGGGTGCTCCGCCGTTCTGGTTATCGAATGTCGTTCCGCGCATTTTCAGTGGCCTGACGATGCGTTCGGACATTAGCCGCTCGAAAGGTTTTTTGCCGACCACTTCGCATACCCGGGCGGCAATGTCAAAACCCAGACTGCTGTAAAAGAATTCGGTGTTCGGATTGGTGCCAATATCTCTTTTGGAGGCGATCGCATTGACGGCATCTTCCAGCGTTTCGTATTTCACCTTCTCCAACGCCTTTTTAAGACCCTGATCTACTTTGATACCCAGGGTGCTGGTCAGACAATTCCGGATGGTGATATATCCCTTCATGTATTTGCCGAACATCGGAACATACTTTGTCACCCTGTCATCAAGGGACAGTTTGCCTTCATCCACAAAAGTCATGACCAGGGCAGCAGTCATCCAGTCCGCCGCGCCGGCGATAGCAGCAGCGGTTTTAGGGGTGAAATCGTCTGTTGCCTGGTGTTGATAAACGACTTTTCCATCTTGCCAGACGACTACTGCGAAATTGCCGCCAAGCTCTTTCTGATTCTGCTTAAGTAATTGATCTACAGCATCGAAACGGTGATCGACCACTGCCACCTTTTTCTGTTGGCTGAAGGCAAACAGACAGAATAGCAGCTGGAAGAACAACAAGCTGAATGGAAGGCAGATAGATTTAACTTTATATGACATAGTTTCTGGATTATGGTCTTGGTTTGGATTTTGCGTCACAAGGTTACTATTATTTTAACCAAAAAAAGGAAAACCAACATAATATGAACTTGAACAATTTTACTATAAAAGCGCAGGAAGCGATCGCGAGGGCTCAACAGCTAGCCTTCGACGGGTCGAATCCTGCCATAGATACGGAGCATCTCCTCAAGTCGTTGCTGACGGAGGAAGATTCACTGGTAGAGTTCCTGCTGAAAAAGAACGACGTGAATGTCGCTTTTATGACCAGTAAGCTGGACGAAAGCCTGCAGAAACTACCGAAGGTCGCCAGCGGCGGTCAGCCGGCACAGACGCTCAGCCGCGACATGAATAATGTTCTTCTTCGGGCCGGTTCGGACCTGAAACAATTCGGGGACGAATTCGTCAGCGTCGAACACCTTCTTCTCGGCATCATGCAGGCCAACGACAACACCGCAAAATTGCTGAAGGATGCCGGGCTGACCGAAAAAGGATTGATTGCGGCGATCAAGGATCTCCGCAAGGGAACGACGGTTAATTCCCAAACCCAGGAAACGACCTTTAATGCCCTGAACAAATATGCCAAAAATCTCAACGAACTGGCCCGCCAGGGCAAGCTCGATCCGGTCATCGGCCGGGATGAAGAGATCCGGCGGACACTGCATATCCTGTCCCGCCGTAGCAAGAATAATCCTATCCTGGTAGGTGAACCCGGCGTGGGCAAGACAGCCATTGCCGAAGGACTGGCCCACCGCATTGTCAACGGCGACGTACCGGAAAATCTCCGGTCTAAGATCATTTTCGCGCTGGACATGGGGCAACTCATCGCCGGCGCCAAGTATAAGGGAGAATTTGAAGAAAGATTGAAGAGCGTAGTGAAGGAAGTAGCTGGCAGTGATGGAGAGATCGTGTTATTTATCGATGAGATCCATACGTTGGTCGGAGCGGGTGGGGGAGATGGGGCCATGGATGCTGCCAATATACTGAAACCCGCATTGGCAAGGGGCGAATTGAGAGCGATCGGCGCCACCACGCTGAACGAATACCAGAAATTTTTTGAAAAGGATAAGGCGCTCGAACGTCGTTTCCAGAAAGTGCTGATCGATGAACCCAACGAGGAGGATGCTATTTCCATTCTGCGTGGGCTAAAGGACAGATACGAGACGTATCACCATGTGCGGATCAAAGATGAGGCGATCATCGCGGCCGTTGAGTTGTCCCACCGGTATATTACGGACAGGTTCCTGCCCGATAAAGCCATCGATCTCATCGACGAGAGCGCGGCGAAGCTGCGGCTGGAAATGAACTCCCAGCCCGATGAGCTCGACAGGCTGGAAAGATCTATCCGGCAGCTGGAGATCGAGCGGGAAGCGATCAAACGCGAAAAGGATGAAGAAAAACTGCGCGAGCTGAGCTCGGAGATCGGTAACCTGAGTGTAGAAAGAGACACGCTGAAAGCCAAATGGCAGCAGGAAAAAGAGCTGGTGGAAAAAGTGCAGAATGCCAAGGCCGAGATCGAGAATCTGAAACTGGCTGCCGAAAAAGCCGAAAGGGAAGGTCAATATGGTCAGGTAGCCGAGATCCGCTATGGCAAAATTAAGGAACAGGAAAAGATCATCGAAAGCTACTCCAACCAACTGGCTACGATCAGTGCCCATTCGCGGTTGATGAAAGAAGAAGTCGATGCAGAAGATATAGCGCAGGCAGTAGCCAAGACAACCGGTATCCCGGTGTCGAAGATGCTGCAAAGTGAAAAGGAAAAACTGCTTAACCTGGAAGATGAATTGCACAAACGCGTCATCGGTCAGGAAGAAGCCATCACAGCGGTAGCGGATGCTATTCGCAGGAGCAGGGCCGGCCTACAGGATCCCAAACGGCCTATCGGTTCGTTCATATTCCTGGGAACGACGGGCGTCGGTAAAACCGAGCTCGCCAAAGCGCTCGCCGAATATCTCTTCGATGATGAAAGCATGATGACCCGTATCGATATGAGTGAATACCAGGAGAAGCATGCAGTAAGCCGGCTGGTCGGCGCTCCTCCGGGTTATGTGGGCTATGATGAAGGCGGCCAGCTAACAGAGGCCGTCAGACGCAAACCTTACAGTGTAATTCTGCTGGATGAGATCGAAAAAGCCCATCCCGACGTCTTCAATATCCTTTTGCAGGTGCTGGATGACGGCAGGCTGACGGATAATAAAGGCCGGCTGGTAAACTTCAAGAATACGATCATCATCATGACCAGCAATATGGGCAGCCAGATCATCCAGGCGAATTTTGAAGATGTGACGGAAAAGAACCGCGAAGAGGTCATGGATAAGACCAGGACGGAAGTGATAGACCTGTTGAGGCAGACTATCCGGCCGGAATTCCTCAACCGGATCGATGAGACCATCCTTTTCCAGCCGCTGCTGAAGAGCGAGATCAAGGGCATTATCCGCATTCAATTGGAGAACCTGCAGCACCTGGTGGCCAAAAACGGCATCAACCTGCAATTCAGCGACTATGCCCTGGATTTCCTGGCGGAGAATGGCTTTGACCCCCAGTTCGGCGCCCGGCCACTAAAGAGGCTGATTCAGAAGGAAATTGTTAATCAATTGAGTAAGAGGATATTGGCCGGAGATATAGACCGTAGCGTGCCGGTACTGGTAGACGTTTTCGATGGGGTGGTCGTCTTTCGCAATGAGACGCCCCACTTGGAAATAAGGGATAGCGCTGTGAAATAAGGAGTTAGCGAAAGAGGTCTGTTAAATTGCCGTTTTCGGGAGATAAAAACGGTTTTTTTCGGACAAACTGAACTAAATTGGCGGGGACATGTTATAAAGATGATATATGAGACCAAAAGAAATACCTGAGATCATTCCGACGAAAGAAGTTTTTGTAGGCGATCCCAAAGCGTTAGTAACCCTGATGGAATATGGCGACTATGAAAGCGAGGCGTGCGCTAAGGTCAATGAAGTGGTCGATAAACTGTTGAAACAGTTTGACGGCCAATTGCGATTTAATTTTCGCCATTTCCCCCTCACTCGCATCCACCAGCATGCCATGAAGGCGGCGGAAGCCTCCCTTGGGGCTGCCCAGGAAGGAAAGTTTTGGGAAATGCATAATGCCTTATTTGCACATCGCAGACGGCTGGGTGCAATCAGCCTGCGGGAATATGCCAAGGATTGCGGAGTAGTGAACAAGAAATTCCTGGATAATCTGGTCAATTCCACCTATGGCTGGTCGGTGAAAAGCGACCTCATGGAAGGATTGGACAAAGGAGTCAGAGACGTACCGGCTTTTTTCATCAATGATGTATTGTTTACCGGTAAACCGACTTATGACAATCTGCGTAAGGGTATCGAAGAGGCTATCAAACAAAAAAAGAAAAAGCCTTCCGCCAAAGCGAGAGCTTAAAAAGATAGTATAATTTTTTCAGCCGGTTCAGAAGAGATATCTGAGCCGGCTTCTTTTTTTGCTAACTTGTCGATGAACGACAATGATCCGCTTTACTACCAAAATATTGCAATTTGCCGAGATGGGTGAAAAGACCGGCTGGACCTATATCCGGATCCCGGCTGCCCTGGCGCACGAACTCCTGCCCGACAATAAAAAGTCATTCAGGGTAAAAGGCTGGTTGGATGATCATGCTATTCAGAAAATGGCCCTTATACCCATGGGGGAAGGAGATTTCATCATGGCGCTCAACGCAGCCGTCCGCAAGGCTATTCGTAAACAAAAAGGGGTTTCTTTAAAAGTAGAGCTGGAAGTGGATAAGGCCATCATCCAGCCGCCTAAAGCGCTGCTGGATTGTCTGGCGGACGAACCGGCGGCACTGACTTATTTTAAAGGGCTGCCCAAATCACATCAGAACTATTTCGGCAACTGGGTCAGAGCCGCTAAAACCGAAAGCACCCAAACGCGGCGCATCGCCTGCGTGGTGATGGCCATGATACGGCACTTGAATTTTGCAGAGATGCTGCGCGCCAGGACGGATGACACCGAAGGCTTTTTTCCAAAATGAAAATGATTTTCCCATTTTGGAATGGTTTGAGCCTGTGTTTTTCAACCTGGAAAAAGTCTTTTCATTTTGAAAGCTTTGCTGATCGGGCTTTACGGGCCAAAATCTTTCTTTTGGAAAGAGTAGGTATGCTTTTTGCGCATGGCCGGCATCATGGATCACCTCCACTCTAAAAAAGTAACCACCGCAGGTTTACTGATTACACTAGGCATTATCTTCGGCGACATTGGTACTTCCCCGCTCTATACGTTCCAGACTATCCTGGCAGAAGGGGGAAAAATAGACGAGTCTCTTGTTTTAGGCGCTATCTCCTGCGTTTTCTGGACGCTGACCCTTCAAACGACCTTTAAATATGTCTTTATCACCCTCCAGGCCGACAATAAAGGGGAGGGGGGAGTCTTTTCTTTGTACGCCCTGGTACGCCGTTATGGAAAAAAGCTGGTGTATCCTGCGATCATCGGCGCCGGTACGCTTCTGGCTGATGGTATCATTACCCCGCCGATCTCGGTGACCTCTGCTATAGAAGGGTTGGGTTCTGTCCACGGATTGGAGAACGTTATTGTGCCAGGTAATGCGCTGGTCGTGGAAATAGTGATGGTCATCATCCTGATGCTGTTCATTTTCCAGCGTTTTGGGACGAAGATCGTGGGTGGCTCTTTCGGCCCGATCATGTTCGTCTGGTTTAGCATGCTGGCCATCCTCGGGATCAACCAGATCATGCATTACCCCACTGTATTCAAGGCCCTGAGCCCTCACTATGGACTGGAACTGCTGATCCGTCATCCGAAAGGGTTCTGGCTGCTGGGCGCGGTATTTCTTTGTACCACCGGGGCAGAGGCGTTGTATTCCGACCTCGGACATTGCGGGCGGAAAAATATCCAGGTCAGTTGGATCTTTGTCAAGACAACACTTGTGCTGAATTATCTGGGACAAGGCGCCTGGGTATTGCTGCAGCATAAACAAAGCCTCGGCGATGTCAATCCCTTTTTTGCCATCGTCCCGCATTGGTTCCTGATCCCGAGTGTCTTCATCGCCATGGCCGCTTCGATTATTGCCAGCCAGGCTTTGATCAGCGGTAGCTTTACATTGATCAACGAGGCGATCAGTCTTAACTTCTGGCCGAAGGTCACTGTCAAATTTCCGACGAATGTCCGCGGACAGATCTATATTCCCAGCATCAACTGGGTGCTTTGTACAGGCTGTTTCCTGGTCGTGCTGTATTTCAGGACATCGGAAGCGATGACAGCGGCATACGGTTTTTCGATTACGGTAGCCATGCTGATGACCACTGTGCTGATGTATTATTTCCTTCGCTATGTCAAGCATTATCCTTTCTGGCTGGTGGGCGCCATCGTCACCGTCTTCGTAGCGGTGGAAACGTCATTTTTCATCGCCAATGCCGTCAAGATCGTCAAGCGGCTTTTCTTCCTGGTATTCGAGATCGGTCTGATCTCCACGATGTATGTTTGGTATCATGCCCGGAAGATCAACAACCGGTTCCTTAACTTTGTCGATCTCCATGAGCACATCCCATTGCTGGAGAATCTCAGTAAGGACGAGTCCGTGCCCAAGTTCACTTCTCACCTGATCTATCTGACGAAGGCCAACAGGGCTACGCAGATCGAAGAAAAGATATTGTATTCCATTTTCAGCCATAACCCCAAGCGTGCGGATGTCTATTGGTTCGTGCACATCGAACGCACCGACGAGCCTTATACGATGGAATACGGGGTGGAAGAATTGATGAATGACAAGGTCATCCGGGTCGAGTTCCGGCTTGGCTTCCGCGTCCAGCAAAGAGTGGGCATGATGTTCCGCAAGGTGGTGACGGAAATGATCTGCAACAAGGAACTGGATGTCGTCAGTCGCTTTCCTTCCCTGAAAAAGCATAATATCGCGGAGGACTTCCGCTTTGTCATCCTGGAGAAATTCCTTTCTTACGATAATGAATTTTCCGTGAGGGACGGCTTCATCCTCAACGCCTATTTCAACATCAAAAAAATGGCTCTTGCCGAAGAAAAGGCCTTTGGTCTGGACAGTAGCGAGACGGTAGTGGAAAAGCTGCCGCTTGTCGTGGCGCCTTCCACCAAGATCAACCTTCACCGGGCTTATTACCGGATACATCATTAGCGGACGCGCATCCCTACGCTCGCACCGCCCTCGCAAGCGGATGTGCATCCAATTCCCGCACCGCCCTCGTTAGTGCACGCGGATCTCCGCCGTCTTGTCTGCTTGTACCGCAGGTTCCTCCTGTACGGTCCATTGGACGGCATGCAGATCGATATCTTTGGCTTGTGTGGCCACCAGGCCCTTCGTCGAATGGATGTCCAAACTATCGAAGGAGATTCTGCTGACCGGCATCTGCGGCAGCCCGGTGATGGCAATACCCGTTTGCGCACCGTTGCAGACGATCCGGCTGATATGGAAATCCCTGAATTCGGGCGTTTTATCCTCGGGTTTTGCTTTATTGGGATCTTTCTTCTCGGCGCCCGCCTCTATATTCTCATAATAGGTGTCGAAGAGCACGGCTTCATGGACGATGTTCTGCATTTGAATATCGCTGATGAAGATGTCATTGACCAGTCCCCCCCTTCCCATATTGCTTTTGAAACGTAGACCGACATCTGTACCGATGAACTGGCAGTCGCGGACGAAGATGTCGTGCATGCCACCATCGGTATTGCTGCCGATGACGAAGCCGCCATGTGCACGGTATACCGTACAGCCGGCGATGACGATATTTTCCAGAGCAGGTCCGTCCGGCCTGGCGCCACTGGACTTCATGCAGATACCGTCGTCGCCGGCATTTACGGTACAATGGAACAGGACGACGTTCTTGCAGGCGCTGATATCGATACCATCTCCGTTCTGGGCCCACCAGTCATTAAAAATGCGGGCGCCATCCATGGTCAGATCGGAACAATGATTAGGATAAAAGACGAACTTAGGTGAATTACGCAGCAGCACTCCCGCGATCAGAATGTGGTGGCAATTATTGAGTGACAGCAGCACGGGCCGCAGAGATGTCTGATCACGGGCCTCACTGCTGGGCCACCAGATCTTGCCATCAGGGCTCAGCGTACCGCCGGACGACAGCAGGCTTTGCCACTGGGCCGATGTCATCTTTTCTTTCTTGACCGGTCGCCAGGATTCCCCTGCGCCGTCGAATGACCCTTGTCCTGTGATGGCAATATCCTCGACCCCTGTAGCGGACAGCGGTGGAGTGACGGCTCCCCCCTTATGACCGCCGATCGGCGGATATAGCGCGTGATCGCTGCTAAACTGGACGATGGCATCTGCCAACAGGTACAGGTTGACATGGCTGAGCAGTTGGATAGGACCTGTCAGCCATTTGCCGGTGCCAACGACGACACGACCGCCGCCTGCGGCTGAACAGGCTTCAATGGCATGTTGAAAGGCCATCGTGTTCAGCGTATGACCGTCGGGGATACCACCATAGTCGGTCAGCAGGAAGTCATGGGCAGGAAATTGTGGCACCACCGGGGTTGTCATCGGGAAGGGACAGTGGCTAACGTACCAGGAAATATCTTTTTCGGGTGACTGGGCCCGTAAGAATTGCACGGGTAATAGCAGCAGGCCGGACAATAAGCCGGGCAGGGTAAGCAGCATCGTTTTATTGGCTTTCATAGCTGCCAAGGTAGTCTACAGCCCGGAGCGACGGAAAATTAGTTACGGAAACGTTCCCGGAACCCGTTGCCAGCTTTCGCCACTGGTCCCAAAAAGTCAGAAATTTTTGCTCCAATGATTTTATTTCGGTAGCTTTTCGATGCCCTCATGCAATCGACGCTCAGGAGCGCGAATAAGATTCAGCCGTCACCCGGATGCCTTCTTCATAAGAAGTAGGCGTGAAATGATAAGCAGCCTCAAATTTCGAGCTGTCAAACAAATAATCGAATTCGTACTGGTAAAGCATTTCTTTGAGCTCAGCCGTCGTTCTGTCGAAAACGCCTCCCAGTTGGATCATCCACTTCGGCATGACCACTAACCGGTTGGGTTGATGTAGTGCGGCGGCTGCCAATTCTACTAAGCGTATTCCGGTCAAAGCCGACCCCGCCGTCGGCAGATGCCACACCTGGTTCCAGGAATTTTCATCCTGGCCCAGCAGATAAAGAGCCTTCGCGGCGTCGGGG
This sequence comes from Puia dinghuensis, assembly GCA_026225275.1. Lineage (GTDB taxonomy): Bacteria > Bacteroidota > Bacteroidia > Chitinophagales > Chitinophagaceae > Puia > Puia dinghuensis_B. Next base: position 5,567 of record JAMFSL010000205.1, on the reverse strand, counting down.
GTGTAGGTGAAAGAATGGGGGACGCCGGCATTCACCAGCCATTGCGCTCTTTGACCTTTGATGAGTCTTTGAAAAACGGTGATATCTGGGACGCTGGTTTTGCCTGCGCCGGGCCCATAGAAGTCGGCGGACCTGGCGATCGTAGCGACGATATTGCCTTTGCGGACTTCACTCATCACCTGCGTGGCCAGACGAGCCCTGAGGTCTCCCTTACGACTCGATGGGTCATAAGGTGTTTCTTCCGTCATAGGGCCATCCGTTTTGCCATACATATATACATTGTCGAAAAAGATCAGTTTTGCCCCGGTCTTTTGGCAGGCAGCGATGGTATTGTCCATGATGCGGGGCCACTGCTGTCGCCAGATGGAATAGTTGTAAGGCAGGCCGACACAGAGGTAGACAACGGAAGAGCCCTTGACGGCCTCCAGCGCCTGGCCTGCATCCGTCAGATCGGCGGGCAGAGTCGTGACGCCTGGCGGTAAAGCCCCTGGCAGAGAGGTTTTGATTTTGCGCGAGACAAGGCGAGTGGGTATCCCATGGGTGGTAAGCTCCCGGGCCAGGGTGTCGCCAATGACCCCGCCGGCGCCCAATATGGTATGGATTGACATAGTGCTAAAGTTTCAGAACAAAGATAGCCAGGATTAATATCGGATTAAAATTAATATAGCTATTTGTAAGCCAAATACTTACGAAATATGGTCTGAAAAATATTGATTAAACGTTTGTTTAATTCAAACGTTTGTTTAACTTTGGGCCCTCGTTATCGGGCAAAGCCCGATTTTCGATCATAGTTCTTAGTTTTAGTTCTCTAATCTATAGCGCCATGTTTATGAAGAAAATTTATAGTATAGTTTTCATCATTCTGGGATGCAGTTCGTCATTTTTCTCGGCCAACGCACAGTCGGCCAACCCACAGAAAGCGACGGATCCATTGCCTCCCGAACTGACTTTAGAATCGGTAGTTCAATACGCATTGAAACATTACCCGTTGGTTCAACAAGCCCTCATCGACGAGCAGATCACAGATCGCCAGATCAAAAGCAAATTGTCGGAATGGTATCCGCAAGTCAACCTGAATGCCAACTACCAGAATAATTTCCAGTTGGCGGCACTGGCCTTTCAAGGAAGCTTCGTCTACGACGGGACGTACAACAACTCGACGGTCGGGGTTTCAGCTACCCAGAATCTTTTCAACCGCGATGTCCTGCTGGCGTCACAAACCCGCAGGGATGTCATTACTCAGAGCAAGCAGAACACAGTCTCCAACAAAATCGACATCACCGTCAATGTCAGCAAGGCCTTTTACAATGTCCTGTTGACGGAAGAAGAGATCAAGGTGCTGGACGACGATATCGTCAGGCTTGAGCGTAACCTGAAGGACACCTATAATCAATACCAGGGAGGCTTGGTAGACAAGACGGATTACAAACGGGCCACCATTTCCCTCAACAATTCCAGAGCGCAGAAAAAGACGGAAGAGGAAATGCTGAAGGCCAACTATGTACAGCTCGTTCAGTTGATGGGTTATACGGGGAAAGACTCCGTTCACCTCTCCTATGACAGCGCGACCATGGAATCGGAAGTCGGTCTGGATACGCTGGCCGGCATCGATTATAATCAAAGGATCGAATATCAGCAATTGATGACACAGAAACGTCTGCAACAAGCCGAGGTAAAATATTATAAATGGGCTTATATCCCTTCCGTATCTGCCGGCGCCGGTTATAGCCTTAACTATTTCAACACGCGCTTCGGAAATTTATATTCGAATAATTTCCCCCAGTCCTACGCAGGTATCTTTGTCAGTGTCCCGCTGTTCCAGGGCACCAAGCGTACCCAGGATATCCGGGTGGCGGAATTGCAGGTGACAAGACTCGACTGGGATGTGATCAACCTGCAGAGTGAAATCAATACGCAGTATGCACAGGCCCTGGCCACGTACAAAAGCGATCTTAATAATTACTACGTTCAGCGGGACAATCTGGGCCTTGCGCGGGACGTGTTCACTACGATCGAACTGCAGTACCGATCAGGCGTTAAAGCCTACCTTGATCTGATCACTTCGGAGACGGATCTCCGAACGGCGCAGGTCAATTACAGCAACGCCTTGTACGAAGTGCTGAGCAGTAAGCTGGATGTTGAAAAAGCATTGGGAAGTATTAAATATTAGCGGACGGCTGGTTCGCCCAAAGCGGACCACGGGTACGCTGGCCGAAGGCCCATAATTAAGCCGTGCACCGGCTCTGGGCTAACTTGGTAAACAGGACAGAGCTGGTGCACATCAATCACGGATAAATTATCTTTTTATATGAGAAATACCTTACAATGGATCGGTCTTATGTCTTTGACTGTTTCACTTGGATTGACATCTTGCGGCGGCGGTCCCACCGGACCGGTAGCCCCGCCGCCCGCCTCGGTCATTGTATATACCGTAGAGCCCGGCAATGCAACTTACTATGACCTTTATCCTGCCACGGCCACTCCGCTGAACCAGGTGGATATCAAGCCCCAGGTTTCCGGCAACATCGTCGGCATCTATTTCAAGGATGGGCAGCAGGTCAGAAAGGGGATGAAACTATATGCCATCGATCAGCAACAATATATGGCTGCCGTAGACCAGGCGAAAGCCAATGTGGATGTCGCCAAGGCCAACCTCGCCAAGTCTCAGCAGGATGCCGACCGGTATCAGGACCTGGCCAAACAGGACGCCATCGCCAAGCAGACGCTGGACCACCAGCTGGCCGATCTCGAAGCGTCCAAACAGCAGCTCCGGGCGGCCGAAGCGAATGTAGCCGCCGTGCAGACGAACCTGGGTTATTCGACGATATATGCTCCCTTCAACGGTACCATCGGCATCTCTCTTGTCAAAGTCGGTACATCCGTCTATCCCCAAACACTGTTGAATTCGGTATCCACCGATGATCCGATGGCTGTAGATATCGCTATCGACCAGGCAGAGATCCCGCAATTCACCAGGTATTTCGAAAAGGGTACCAATCCCAAAGATTCCATTTTCACTGCAGTGCTGCCTGACGGTTCTACCTATCCTTATGCAGGTCAGATTTACTTGCTGGACCGGTCGATCGATCCGACGACGGGTACGCTGAAAGCCCGCTTGACTTTCTCCAATCCGAAGGATGAGCTGAAGGCTGGTCTGACAACCAATATAAGAGTCAAGCATAAGGCGGGAGACAGCACCCTGATGATCCCTTACAAAGCAGTGGTCGAAGCGTTGGGCGAATACTTTGTATTCGTCGTGCAGGGCGATCGGGCCTTCCAGCATAAAGTCGTGCTGGGATCGAAGATCGGTGGGAATATAGTCGTGAGAAGCGGGGTGCAGCAAGGTGAAAAAGTAGTCATAGAAGGCGTACAGAAATTAAGGGACAGCTCAGCAGTTCAGATCGCTCAGCCGTCACAAAAACCGGCAACACCGGCCGGATCAGCAGCGCCTTCCGCCAAATAGGAGAAACAAATAAAAAATTCTGGAATGAAGTCTTCAAACATATTTCTCAGGAGGCCTGTGACAGCTATCGTCATCTCACTGGTCATTTTGCTGGTGGGAACACTGGCGATCCTGAACATGCCGATCAGCCAGTACCCGGACATCACCCCACCTACGGTACAGATCACCGGTAATTTCATTGGCGCGGATGCGCAGACGGTCGAACAAACCACCACCACCGCAATCGAGACGCAGGTGAACGGGGTGCCGGGTATCGCGTATATGCAGAGTAACAGCAGTAACAATGGCACCTCCCAGATCACAGCTACTCTTAATATAGGAGCCAATCCCGATATCGTGGCGCTGGATATTCAGAACCGCGTCGGTATTGCTACGCCGACCCTGCCCGCACAGGTGCAGCAACTGGGTCTTACCACGCTGAAGCGTAATCCGGCCATCCTGATGCTGGTGGCCGTTTATTCACCCAAGGGCACGCATGGCATTCCTTTCATGGACAACTATGCCAATATCTACCTGCGGGATATCCTGTTACGTACGCCCGGAGTGGGCGACGTTTTGAGCCGGGCCGATAATTTCAGTATGCGCGTATGGCTGAAAACCGATAAGATGGCGCAGCTGGGACTGACCGTCAACGATGTGCAGAGCGCCATCAACGAGCAGAACCTTCAGGTCGCGGCCGGATCGGTGGGCACGCCGCCGCAAACCTCTTCCGAGGCCTTTGAATTTACCATTTTAACGAATAGCCGTCTGACGACAGAGCAGCAGTTCGGCAATATCGTGGTCCGCAGCAATCCTGCGCAGAACAGCATCGTCTACCTGAAGGATATCGCCCGCATCCAATTGGGCAAGGTCAGCTATCAGGCGAACTCTTTCGTGGATGGGAGCCGAGCCTCATATCTGCTGGTATACCAGGCGCCGGGCAGCAATGCGCTGGCGACGGCCGATGGGGTATACAAAGCTCTGGCGGACGCTAAGAAATATTTTCCCGCTGACGTCGATTACAAAGTTCCCTTCGAGTCGGTATCAGTCGTGAAAGTATCGATCGCCGATGTGGTCAATACCCTGCTGATCGCCCTGCTGCTGGTGACGCTCGTCGTGTTCCTCTTCCTGCAGAACTGGCGGTCAACGCTGATCCCGGTGCTGGCCATTCCGGTGGCTATCGTCGGAACGTTCATCTTCTTCATCCCGCTGAACTTTACCATCAATACGCTGACGATGTTCGGTTTCGTACTGGCCATCGGTATCGTGGTGGATGACGCCATCGTGGTGGTGGAGGCGGTACAACATTATATCGATACAGAAGGACTGTCGGCGAAAGAGGCCACGGCAAGAGCCATCGCCGATATCTCCGGGCCTGTTATCGCCATCGCCCTGATCCTGGCCGCGGTGTTCGTACCGGTCGGGTTCATCCCCGGTATTGTAGGCCGGTTGTACCAGCAATTTGCTATTACGATCGCTATCTCTGTAATGATATCCGCCTTTGTGGCGCTGTCCCTGACACCAGCGTTGTGTATACTGCTGTTGAAGCCGCATCATATCGACGAGAAGTCCAGAGGCCTCAATAAATTATTCTATCATTTCAATAACTGGTTCGAAAGGGTCACGCACCACTACACCAATGGCGTGAGTGGCTGGATCAAGCGGGCGCCCCTCGTGATTGTCCTGCTGGCCTGTATTTGCGTCGGCGATTACTTTCTGTTCAGTGTGAAGCCTACCGGCTTTATACCTACCGAAGACGATGGTCGTCTCTATATCACCTACGAAATTCCCGAGGCCGGTTCCACCACCCGATCACTGGAGGTGCTGGACAGCATTCAGCATATCGCCCAAAGGGTTCCCGGGGTTCTCCATACGGCGGCTCTCGGCGGATTGAACATCCTGACCTTCGGTATCAAGTCGAACGCCGGTAGTATCTTCATGCAGTTCAAGCCCTGGGATGAGCGTAAAGAGAAATCCGAGCAGCTCAATGGGATCATTGCCGAGCTGAACAAACGGTTTTCCGTTATCAAGGGGGCCAGGATCGTGGTCATCCCGCCCCCGGCCATTCCCGGTCTGGGTAATGCCGGCGGCTTTAGCATCCAGATCGAACAGCGTCAATCCAACG
>JAMFSL010000204.1 GCA_026225275.1 Puia dinghuensis | reverse complement strand
TATTAAAATTCATGCTAGCAGGACTACAGAACGTAACTTTTGAATTCGGGGCCAGGGTCATCGTCAAGGACGCCACCTGGCATATTCAACCCAACGAGCGGATCGGACTAATCGGCTATAACGGTACGGGAAAATCTACTTTGTTAAAATTATTCTCCGGGGATTACCTTCCTTCCGCTGGCTCAGTGGAAAGGAGCCGTAGTACCTCTATCGGCTACCTGCACCAGGACTTGCTGAGCTTCGACACCCAAGGTTCGATCCTCGAAGTGGCCCTGACAGCCTTTGAAAGGGTACTACAGCTGGAAAAAGAAATCGACGAGCTGGGCAAACAGCTGGAACAGGACTCGGAAAATAACGATCTCCTGATCCGCTATACGGATGCCCTGCACGAAATGGATGTCCTGGACGGATACACTATCCATCACCGGACGGAGGAGATCCTTCAGGGACTTGGATTCGCCAATGCAGATCTGAATCGTCCCTTCCGCGAATTCAGCGGCGGCTGGCGGATGCGCGTCCTTCTGGCGAGGATGATTCTACAAAAACCCGACCTGCTGCTGCTCGATGAACCGACCAACCACATGGACCTTCCCTCCATCGAATGGCTGGAAAAATACCTGCAGCATTACCAGGGCTCGGTCATCATCGTGAGCCACGATAAATACTTCCTCAACCGGATGGTGACGAAGATCGTAGAGCTCTACCAGAAAGAATTGCATATTTACAACGGCAACTATAGCTTCTACGAAACGGAAAAGGTGCAACGCGTGGAATTGCAGCAGCGGGCTTTCGAGAACCAGCAGGATTATATCCGGCAGCAGGAACGGTTTATCGAACGGTTCAGGGCCAAGGCCAGCAAAGCCGCTGCCGCGCAGAGCGCGATGAAGCGATTGGATAAGATCGACCGGATCGAAGACATCGAGATCGAACGCCCGAATATCAAGATCAATTTCCGCATCGATAAAACGCCCGGACGGGTACTCGCCACCCTGAAGCATGCCACGAAGAAATTCGGGGCCCTCACCATCGTGGAAAATGCCTCTGCGGAGATCGACCGCGGCGACAAGATCGCCCTGATCGGCGCCAACGGAAAGGGCAAGTCCACCCTCTTAAGAATGATCGCCGGCGCCGAACCCTTTACTGGCGAACGGATCTGGGGTCACAACGTAGAAGAAAGCTTTTATGCCCAGCACCAGATGGAGGCGCTGAACGTCAATAATACGCTGATCGAAGAAATGCAGACTTGCGGTAGTCAAAAGACGGACCTGGAATTGAGGGTGCTGCTGGGCTGCTTCCTCTTCAGCGGCGATGACGTCGACAAAAAGATCAAAGTCCTCAGCGGCGGCGAAAAGGCCAGGGTCGCCCTGGCGAAGACCATCATCAGCAAAGCCAATTTCTTGCTGTTGGATGAACCGACGAACCATCTCGACATGCACTCCTGCGACCTGCTGATCGATGCCCTGAACAAATACGAAGGGAGTTTGCTGCTAGTCAGCCATGATCGTTATTTCATTCAAAAAACGGCCAATAAGATCTGGGAAATCGACGAGCATCAGATCCGTGAGTTCAAAGGCACCTATGAAGAATGGGTAGACTGGAAAGAACGTAACGTGGCAGCCAGGCAACAGGCTGCCGCCGCCGAAAAGCTGGCCGGCGGCAATGGGCAAAAACCCGCTGCGGTCAATGCCCCCCCGCCCGCGCCGGCGCAAAAACCTTTAGCTAACACTGTCCCCCAGCCTGTAAATAAAGAAGCGAAGAAAGAACTGCAACGGCAGCAACGCCTGTTCCAGGAAGTGGAGGAAAAGATCGCTAAGCTCAACAAGGAAAAGAGCCGGCTGGAAGCATCTCTTGGAGATCCTTCCACTTATTCCGACAAAGGTAAATTCGTATCAGCGGAGGCGGAATACAAAAAAGCCAGCGATGAATTGGGTAAAACCAATCTCCAGTATGAGCAGATATTCGAGAAGATCGTCGAGCTCGAAAAGGCGCTTTGACCGACATCCAAACCACAGGAAGATCATCATTCATGACATATCGCCGCTACTTCATATTCTGTCTCTTACTGGTACCGGCGATCCGGACCGTGTCCCAGGCCAGGGCTGCCGATAGCGTTAGCAGCAGGCCGAAGATCGGGCTGGTACTCAGCGGAGGCGGAGCCAAAGGGCTGGCGCATATCGGGATATTGAAAGCGATCGACTCTGCCGGTTTGAAGATCGACTACATTACCGGCACGAGTATGGGCAGTATTATCGGCGGCCTCTATGCGATTGGGTATTCGGCGGATTCAATCGAAAAGCTGACCCGTGGGATCGACTGGGACCTGCTGTTGTCCAACCAATCTTCCATGCGCGCCATGATCATGGACGAGAAATCCGAATACGGCAACTATGATCTCGAATTGCCCTGGGCAAACCATTGGTTCCGTTTCTCGACCGGAGTGATCGAAGGCGAAGAACTCTGGCTGAAATTTTCTGAACTTTTCCGGCCGGTATATGGCATCAGGAATTTCTCCCAATTCTCCATTCCCTTCAAATGTCTTGCTACGGATATCTCGACAGGCGAGGCCGTCGTCCTCGATACGGGAGATATTGTTTCATCTGTCCGGGCCAGCATGGCGATACCGACCATCTTCACGGCCGTAGAATACGGTGGAAAAAAACTGGTCGATGGCGGGGTTGTCAGGAATTTCCCGGTGAAGGATGTACGGGATATGGGCGCCGATATCGTGATCGGTAGTAATGTCTCCGGTCCTTTGCGCAAACGAGACCAGGTGACCAATGCGCTGCAGGTGATCCTGCAGATAGCCTTTTTCCGGGAAGAGGCTGATACGCGAACGCAAATACCCCTCTGTAATATTTATATTAACCAGCCTTTGGACAACTATGGCATGGGCACTTTCAGCGAAACCGCGCAAATTCTGGATTCCGGTCTGCAGGAAGGAAGACGGCTGTATCCGCAGTTCAAAAAATTAGCGGATTCACTGAATGCGATCTATGGCCCACAGAAAAATATGGCGAAAACCAGGCTGCCGGCTGTCCGCGCGCTCAAAATATCTTCCTATGACGTCAATGGGCTGAAGAATACCAGTGAGGGCTTTTTTATCCAGAGTATGAATTTGCTGACCGATCACTATTACACGGCAGACCAACTCTCCAGAATGATACGGCGGGCCTTCGGCACCCGCTATTATAACCGGATCACCTATTCTCTGCAGCCGCAGCCGGATAGTTCCAGCCACATCATCTTCGACGTGGACGAGAATCCGCTGACCTTCGCCAAGATCGGACTCAATTACAACCAGTTCAGCGGGATCAGCGCCATTCTCAACCTGACCAGCCGCGACTTCTTCACCCCGACTTCCCGCAGCCTGGTCACCGTCAACATCGGTCAGAATTTCAGGGCGCGGGCTGAACACCTGCAATATTTCGGTCGCCGGGCGAACTTCGCCTTCACCCTTGGTACACAGTTCGACGACTTCCAGATCACCACTTACAACGCCAGATTCAAGGAGGCCGGACTGTATGACCAGAATTATTTCAAAGTGGACGGCTATTTCGGCTATTCCACTAACCGGGATCTGACGATCGGGCTGGGCAGCCGGTTCGAATATACCTCTTATGACCCTTCGCTGACGTCCAGCCTGGAATTCAAAGGCAACAATAATTTTTTCACCAATTATTTCTTTGTTCGCAGCAATACGCTTGATCGGCCGGTCTATCCCAGACAGGGTATCAAGATGGAGGCCGAGGCCGATTATGTCTTCAACCAAAATCCGGATGCGGAGCATTTCGGCTCCGAAAACAATACCGGCGACACCACTTTCTCCGATCACCCTTATCAGCGGCTACTATTCAACTACGACCAGTATTTTCCGCTGACCGAACGTTACACCTTTCAGACTCACCTGCAAGGCGGACTGGACCTGCATTATAAGGACGATATCATGAATGAGTTCTCCATCGGAGGGCTGACCGATCAGTTTCATAACCAGGTAACCTTTGCAGGACTTCGGGAAGGGACCTTCTATTCGGCAAGTATCGCCGAGGCCATGCTCGCCCTTC
>JAMFSL010000203.1 GCA_026225275.1 Puia dinghuensis | reverse complement strand
TTTTTTTAAAAATACCCACAAGCGGGTATTGTCGGATAGATTTCTTTTACTATTTTTACAACGGTTTTTCATAGGATATTGGATTTTAAAAACGGGGCTGGATATCTATCCTGGCCCCTTTTTTTATTACCCCACCCCGGTCATTAACGACCCTCATTCGCCTCCTCCCGTTTTCCGTCTGTCTCCTCAAAATGCGCCCTGATATTCCTGGCCTTCGCCGGTCCCACTACCACCGTTAATTCCGCTTCCGTCAACTGACGGATCCTGCTCACCGAACGAAACTGCTTTAATAACAGGTCGGCTGTTTGTCGGCCGATGCCATCAATACGCTCCAGTTCATTGCTAAAAGTTCCCTTGCTCCTTTTCTGCCGGTGAAATGTAATGCCAAAACGATGTACTTCATCGCGGATCCTGCGGACCAAATGAAGACTATCACTATTATAGGGCAGCTTAATGGATTCGGTATCCCCCGGAAAGAACAGCTCTTCTTCATTCTTGGCCAGCCCCACCACCGTCATCATCCCCGCCAGCCCGAGCTCTGTAACGCTTTCCATGGCAGCGCTCAACTGTCCTTTCCCTCCGTCGATGATCACCAACTGTGGGAGGGGCTTTTGTTCGTCCAGCAGTCGCTTGTACCGGCGATGGACGACTTCCTTCATCGTGGCGAAATCATTGATGCCCACCACGGTCTTCACATTGTAATGCCGGTAGTCCTTCTTACTTTCGATCCCGTCGCGAAAGCACACCATGGCCGACACAGGGTAACTGCCCTGGAAATTCGAATTATCGAAGCACTCTATATGCACCGGCAATTCGGCTAGCTGCAGGTCTTCCATCAGCTGCTCCAGCACCTTTCTCCGCTCATCCGGTGTCTTGCCTTCCAGTTGCAGGATCTTTTTCTTTCGCAACTCCTCCCTGAAATAGCCAACATTCTTCTCCGACAGTTCCAGCAACTTTTTCTTGTCTCCCCCCTTCGGTATCGTCTGTGCTACCCCCTCTTCGGGATAGTCGATCGGAAAGGGAAGGATCAACTCCCGGGCCATACTGTTGAATGTCTCCCGCAAACGCGCGACGGCAAAAGCCAATACCTCCTCATTGGATTCTTCGAGGTGCGTCTCTACCTGGGTTGTATGAGTCTGTACAATAGTTCCTGTCTCTACCATCAGGTAATTGATATAGGCAAGATCGCCGTCACGGGCGATCGAAAACACGTCTGCATGGCTAAGATGCCTGCTGACGATAACGGAGCGGGACTCATAATTTTCAAGATGGGTTATCTTTTTCCGAACCATCTCTGCCTTTTCAAAATCCATCTTCTCCGCAAATTCCCGCATTTCTTTTTTGAACTCCTGGACCAAAGGACCCAGGTTACCTTTCAGGATGTTCTTCAACTGCATCAAGCCCTGTTGGTAGTCTTCAGGTGTCTGCAGGCCCTCACAAGGACCTTTGCAATTGCCCAGGTGATATTCGAGGCACACCTTATACTTGCCTTTCCGGATGGGGGCTTCCGCTAAATTGAGCTGACAGGTCCGCAGTTGGATATTGCTCTTTACCAAATCGAGCAGTTCCCGTACTCTGCCCACGGACGTATAGGGTCCCAGATATTCCGATCGATCATTGATCTTGCGCCGGGTCAGAAAAACTCGGGGGAAGGGCTCATTCTTGATGACGATATAAGGATAGCTCTTGTCGTCTTTAAGGTTGATATTGAATTTGGGCTGGAACTGTTTGATCAGAGAATTTTCGAGCAGGAAGGCATCCTGTTCGGAATTCACGATCGTGAACTCGATACGCCGGATGCGTTGCACCAGCTCGTAGGTCTTGTAGGTAGTGAACGTTTTGGTGAAATAGGAGCTCACCCGTTTGCGCAGGTTCTTGGCCTTGCCGACATAGACCAGCTCGTCCTGTTCATCAAAATATTTATAGATCCCCGGGTCGACAGGGATAGTATGCGCAATCTGACTGAATTGTTCGGAAGTCATGGCTCTTTTTATTCATTACCCTCTTCTGGATCCCATATCACTTTCACCTGTTGCTCGACAGGAGGCTTGCCTTTGACCGTGATCCGGCTGAAGATCTGCATTTGATGCTTCGTCTGCCAGTATAATTTTTGAAAGATCGAGCTGTCGCCGGCCACTTTCCTGTTTTCCAGGTAGACGCTCCTTACCTTGTTGACTTCTCCATCGGTAATGGTCACTACATCCACTCTTTGCAGGGGCAGATCCTTGTCCGTGGCCGAATAGGTAAAGGTTATCGTCTCCGTACTCCTGTCCATAAAGCTGCTTTCCGTGTACTTTGTCTGGAAGCTCCCATCATTGAAGGCTGGAAGCAGGAATTGCAGGGCCAGAGCATTGAATTCCGGTAGCAGTATATAGGTAGTATCCGTGCGCCCATCCCGGGTAGTGACCTTCCTCAGGGCCTCGGGAAAAGAGTCGATGCGAAGGATCTCTGCCTCCAGATATTCTGCCACCGGAAAATGAGCATTCGCCGAAGAATCTTGACGGGCAACGGAGTCTTGCTGATTGGATGCAGGCTGGCCGCCACGGTGACCACAGGCACTCCAGCAAAGGCATGAGCCCGCAGCGATGGCGAGAACAAAATTCTTCATGGAGTAAAACTACGAAAATAAGCTTACGGTAAGGCCTTCGTAATACCGATCTTCAGTCCATATCCTTTCACGTTCTCGTTGATGGAATAATTGGAAATGTAGGTGGACAGCATCTGATAACGGAATTCAGGTCCGATCTGCCAGCGTAAAGGACCGGTCTGGTAGGAGAGGAAAGCTTCCACTTCGCCGCTGAGATTCCATTTTCTGTACATGGTAGGCTGCTTGGTATAAGTGGAATAATCAGAAGACAGCATATAGGAATTCGTATTCAACTGATAGCTGGGCTGGATCGTGGAAGCGATATTGAACTGCAACTGTTCGTTGCCGAGTATCCGCAACTCAAAACCGATGGGGGCCGCCAACTGGTAAAAATTATTCGTAATGGTCTCCGTTAGCTTTCCGGAGTAACTTCCACTATTGGTCATAGAAGTAAGCGAGTCAGTATAATAGCCGTAATAAGTTTGCAGCGTGCTGTTCGACTGCTGCGGTTTGGAAATATAAGCGGGCATCTGATAGCGGCTAAAACCAAACTGCAGGCCGCCCTTGATAGACAGGTTGCGGGTAACGCGATACAGTATATTGGTTCCGAATTCAAACCCAAAGCCTGGTGAAAGATTCACCCAATTCTGAACACCCTCCGGATGAGTCGATGGGAGAGGCGCACCTTCCGCATTCTTTGGCGTCGGGTAATTGCCACCGCTCAGCGACCGGTAATTCACCGTAGGCGTTAAGGTAAATTGTAATAATATCCTGCCTTTCACGGGGGTGGTCGGCAAAGTATATACAGCGTAATCGTGCAGCCAGTTGAGACGTTGCCGGTCGGCATTCTCGCCGATAGCAGCAGTAGATGCCTGGGCGGATGATGTCCCGATGGAATCTGGCAAAACATCACTGCCGATGAACCCGGCATTACCGGCCTTTGTGTGGGCAAGATGGTTGTTGCTGCTGATCCTTTGCTGGGTTTTATAGCTCAGGCTTTCCAGTACGCTGCGGACAGCGGCATCATCATTCCCTGCATCAGCGGGGGCCTGCTTGCTGGCAGCAGCTATATCGGCCGTTTCTCTCAATCCATTAACACCGCTATTGGCGCTGGTCTCACTATTGCTACGGCCCGCTACCGCTACGACATCCGCCGTTTTGCGTACTGCCACGTTCTCTGAAGAACTCTTCACCAGCCAGCTATCCAGCAGACCTGGCTCTGTCGCATCATCACCCGTTGTTTTGGCCGCCGCTTCACTCGCCGTCATTCCCGTTGCCGCTATCAGTACAGGAGCCTGTCCGACTGCTGCAAGATGGCTCAGCAGTTGGGCGATGTCAGGCTGACTGATCACAACATTACTGATGGTAATGGAGAAGCCGGTCGAACCCCCAGACGAACCGACTCGCCGGATGGAAGTGCCCGCCGTATTATTAGGCCGTAAAGTAGCAAAAGAGTTATGCGGACTATCTTCGGCCGGACTTGTCCTGGTGGGATCTGCAACTGCATCCGCGGCGGTGGGATCTGCGGTGACGCCGGCGGCTCCGATTGCCTTATGGGCGAGTGCAGCATGGGCCGAAGGCGCTATCAATTCTTTGCCGGAAAGATAAAGGATGCCGGTCACCAATAAGGCCATGCTGCCAATAAACCATTTCCGCTTAGTATGTAAAGAATTATGAACCCCCTTCCAAACATTTTCGGAAGGGTACATTTTGTATTGCTCTGTCTTTCCCCTGATCAGTTGCTCAAAATCATCACTATAGAAGTTGCTTTCCTTCATTTGTCAATCAGTTTTTGGGATGCTTTCATAGATATGGATATAACAACTAACGAACTGCAAACAACCAATCTGACTTCTCTCTCGGCTTCGGCAGGATCTTCTTTCTGATCAATATATCTTCCAGCATCTGCTTGGCTCTGGTATATTGCGAACGGCTCGTACTCTCTTCGATGTCCAGCATGTCTGCTATTTCCCTGTGAGAATAGCCTTCTATCGCATACAGGTTGAGAACAGTACGGTATCCGATAGGCAGGATCCGTATACATTCCACTATCTGCTTGGCCTGTACGATAGACGGTACGCTTTCCTCACGCACCTGAACGCCATGCGCATGCACGATATCCAGGCTTTCGTTGAACCGTTTGTTCTTTTTCAGGTTGTTGATACAGGTATGAACGATGATCCGCCTGATCCAACCCTCAAATGCACCCTTATTCTGAAAAGTGTGCATCTGGGAAAACACCTTGATAAACCCTTCCTGCAGCATATCTTCGGCGTCCTCCCTGTTGTGGGCGAACCGGTAGCATACTGCCAGCATCTTCGGGCTATACCGGTTGTACAGCTCGCGTTGGGCAGTGGCCACGTTCTTCAAACAGCCTTGTAAGATGGCTTCTTCGGTCATACTCTAACCGTAATTGGTTGCCCTGTAATTTAGACAATTTTAACGAAGTAAAGCTGCGTGCCTGCAAAAAAATGACTACCTCGTAAGTATTTCCCCTGTCATCTCCGGTGGAATAGCTAACCCCATCATAGTCAGGATAGTAGGCGCCAAATCTCCCAGTTTTCCGGCGCGGATACCCTCCTTCCGGTGTTTGTCGATGATAAAAAAGGGCACCGGGTTCATCGTATGGGCGGTATTCGGACTGCCATCTTCATTGACCATAAAATCTGCATTTCCGTGATCAGCCGTCAAAAAGACGGTATAACCGCTGTCCAGTGCCGCACCGACAACCCTTTCCACACATCGGTCGACAGTCTCGGCAGCCTTGATAGCCGCTTGCCAGACACCAGTATGCCCGACCATATCCGCATTGGCGAAATTCAGACAAATGAAATCCGCCGTTTGGTTGCGGATCTCGGGGACAATAGCATCCGTCAGTTCGACAGCACTCATCTCAGGCTGCAGGTCATAGGTCGCCACCTTGGGTGAAGGAACCATGATCCGCTGCTCTCCTTCGAAAGGGGTTTCCCGTCCGCCGCTGAAGAAAAAACTGACGTGCGGATACTTTTCCGTTTCCGCAATCCGGATCTGCCTGAGCCCGTTGCCGGCAATGATCTCGCCCAGTGTATTCTTCAGATCGTCATTTTCGAAGATAACCTTGACCCCCTTGAACTTCTGGTCGTATTGGGTCATGGTAGTATAGTGCAACGACAATTTCTTCATTCCCTGTTCTGCTAAATCCTGCTGCGTGAGAACTTCGGTGATCTCCCGGCAACGGTCGGTCCTGAAATTGAAACACAGCACATAGTCTCCATCCTTTATTTTGGCAAGGGGCTGACCACCGCCGTCGACGATGACCGTTGGCTTGATGAACTCATCGGTGACCCCCGCAGTATAGGACTGTTCAATGGCGCTCATTGCATTGGTCGCTTTTTCACCGGTCCCGTTCACCAGGGCGTCGTAGGCCAGTTTTACCCGCTCCCACCGTTTGTCCCGGTCCATGGCAAAGTACCGCCCGCCGACCGTGGCGATCCTGCCGGTAGTGGTGTCGAGATGCTTCTGCAGCTCACGGACATAACCTAACCCGCTTTTCGGATCAGTATCCCTGCCGTCGGTAAAAGCATGAATATATACCTCCTTCAGCCCCTCTTTCACACAGGTATCCACAATCGCTTTCAGGTGACGCGTATGCGAATGCACGCCACCATCGCTGACCAGACCCAGCAGATGCAAAGGCTTTCCTGCCACCACGGCCCCCCGGATGGCTGCCAGCAGCACTTCATTGTGGGAAAAAGATCCGTCTTTAATAGCCACATTGATCCGCTGCAACTCCTGGTTGACTATCCGCCCGGCTCCCAGGTTCAGATGGCCTACCTCGGAATTGCCCATCTGCCCTTCCGGCAACCCTACTTTTTCACCGTAGGTGACGAGAGTAGTATTTGGATACTTCGTATACAGGGAACTGACGAAAGGGACATTGGCATGTCGGATAGCATCCGAAGACTCCAGCTGGCCGAGACCCCAGCCATCCATGATGACGAGGATGACTCTCTTTTGATTTGACATAAAGGATCGCTTTTAAATAAATGTTTGGCGCGGCAAAGGTAGGTCATAAATGGCTTTTGCTGATGAGGATCCTCCCCACTTTGTGGTATTTTAATCCCTGAATAATAGTTTGGCATAGATTTGGGATTAGGCGATACGACTAATATTCTATTATTTATGAAAAGCGTACTGGGGATGTTGATGTTGACCTGCACTCTTGTCCTGGTTTCTTTCCGCTCTACGTACACCAACGATGATATTACTTACGCGATTCGACTGGGTAATGCCGGCGAATTAAGCCGGTACCTGGATAGCCGCGTGGATATCGCCCTTCCGCAGAAAAGCGATACGTACAGCAAGGTACAGGCTGAAATGATCATCAGAGACTTCTTCTCCACCAATGGCGTCCGTAACTTCGTCGTCAAAAAATGGGTGTCCAACGGCACATCGGAATACTGCATCGGCTTGCTCCAGACCCGCAACGGAGATTACCGCACTACTCTTTTCACGAAGGTAAAAGGCGACAAACAACTGGTGCAGGAATTGAGGTTCCAGTTCGATCAATAAGGTTTTTCCCCCGCTCCATCCGTCTCCTGTACTCGCTCCGCCCGTTTTTCCATATTTTTGTCCCATGTCTAAGTTTGACGAGCAACTGCAACTCCTCGTGCTCAACGCACTTCAGGAAGATATTGGTGACGGCGACCATACCACCCTATCCTGCATCCCTCCCGATGCACGCGGAAGGGCCATTCTGCATATCAAGCAGGATGGCATCCTCGCCGGAATGGAAATTGCCGAAAGGATCCTGAAAATCAAAGAACCAACGGCGTCCTTTGTTGCCTACAAACAGGATGGCGACCTGATGCGCGACGGCGAAGAAGCTTTTGTCGCAGAGGCTACGGTCTATACCATCCTGCAATGCGAACGGCTCATCCTGAACTGCATGCAGCGAATGAGCGGCATTGCCACCCTGACCCGGCAATACGTAGATAAGCTGCAAAAGTACAAGACCCGTATCCTCGATACCCGCAAGACAACTCCTAACTTCCGGCTGCTCGAAAAAGAGGCGGTCCGGATCGGCGGCGGCCTGAACCATCGTTTCGGGCTCTATGACATGATATTGCTGAAGGATAATCACATCGACTATGCGGGTGGCATCGAGGCGGCAATCGAAAGGGCCAGCGCCTACCGCCAGGCACATAAACCCCAACTGAAAATAGAAGTGGAGACCCGTTCCCTGGATGAAGTACGCAGAGTATTAGCCATCGGCATGGTCGATCGTATCATGCTGGATAATTTTACTCCACGCCAATTGTCCGAAGCTCTTCATCTGATTGACGAACGCTTCGAGACGGAAGCCAGTGGTGGCATCCATCTCGGCAATATCGAGGAATATGCCCGCACCGGGGTGGACTATGTCAGCGTCGGCGCGTTGATCCATCAGGCAAGAAGCCTGGACTTAAGCCTCAAGGCCGTCATCGTCCAGGAGCCGCACTAGAGCCGCTGGAAGCGGCTCGACCGAAGGTCAAGACGATTAGACATGGCAGGAAAAGGGCTATTTTTAAATTGAGCCCTTTTCCTGCACATATAAATCGTCCAACATGAGCAAAAAGAAGAGCAGCAGTAACAGTAACGGCATCGTCTATTCCACCGATCCGGATTTCCGCCCGGAAGAAGCTCCCGCACCGGAAGAAACGCTCCTTCCCAAACAACAGCGGTTGAAGGTTCGCCTGGACACCAAACATCGATCAGGAAAAGCCGTCACGCTGATCGAAGGGTTTTCAGGCCAGACCGGCGACCTCGAAGACCTGGGCCGTAAATTGAAAACCTATTGCGGTACCGGAGGCTCGGTCAAAGACGGCGAGATCATTGTTCAGGGGGATCAGCGGGATAAAATAACTCAATGGCTGGTGAAGAACGGCTATGCCGCCACCAAACGGATTTAGTCTGATCTTCCAGCTGACGCCGGTTCGCCTACTGCCCCTGCGCCAAAGAATACGCCCGTTTATCCCCCAGCAGATTCAACAGTTCCGACGAGCAGATCTTAAAGTCACCACTGAGGCTGACATAAAGGCCCAATACATCCTGTTGGTTGAGAGGCGAGCCATCGATGCTTTCAAAGCGGGCATTGTATTGGTTGACCAGGTTGGTGTACACCGATCCTGTCGGCCAGACTTGCGTGCCCCGGTTGCTGATATTGACGAGATTGAATTTGACCCCGGCATGACGCTGGCATTTTTTAGCTATATACTCCGGCTGCTCGGAACTCTCGATGAAAAGGTCTACTCCGACGATGGCTTCTTTCTGGACCTCTTCTGTCACCATCATCTCATTACGTGATAGCTTGAACGCCGTCTGCGTGACCGGCATATTCGGAAGGATGGGCCTGGCCATATGTTGCGGCGTCTGGCCGAAATTGCCGATGATGGCTGCGGCAAAATCCGTTGTATTGAGGGCCGGGATCTGCCGGTCGCCGAAGTCCCCGGTGTGTACGCCCTGCTCCAGCGTATATAATAAGGCGTTCTCGATGATCGCCGCGTTTTCCATCAACCCCAGGTGACGCAACATCTGGATGCCGCTCAGCAACAAAGCCGTTGGGTTGGCGATGTTTTTGCCGGCGATGTCGGGCGCCGTGCCATGCACCGCTTCAAAAATGGCAATATGATCGCCGATATTCGCCGATGGCGCGAACCCCAATCCACCCACCAACCCGGCACAGAGGTCGGAAATGATGTCCCCCTGCAGGTTGGTCAGCACGACGACATCGAATTCCTGCGGCCTCACCACCAGCTTCATCGCCAGGTCATCTACGATGATGTCGTCGGACTTTAATTCCGGGTATTCTTTGGCCACCTCCTGGAAGCATTCCAGGAAGAGTCCATCCGTCAGCTTCATGATATTGGCCTTGTGACCGCAGGTGATCCGCCGCGCCCCCTTCTTCTTGGCCATTTCGAAGGCATACTTGATCACCTGTAGACTGCCCGGCCGGGTAATAAAGCGACGGCTCAGCGCCACATCCTGCGTCAGCATATGCTCGATTCCCCCGTAAGTGTCCTCGATATTCTCTCTCACAATGGTGATATCAATGGGAATACCGGCCTTGGAAAATACAGTATCTACCCCATGAAGGGTCTGAAAGACGCGTTTATTGGCATAGGTGTTCCATGTCTTACGGGCCGTAACATTCACACTCTTGACCCCTTTTCCCTTGGGCGTTTCCATAGGCCCTTTGAATAAAAGGCCCAGATCCTCGATAGTCATTTGAGCCTCCGGCGTCATGCCATTGGAAAACCCCTTATCGAATACCCACTTACCCATGTCCACTGTTTTATACTCTAAGGGCACTTTACCTGCATGAAAAATGCCCAGTACGGCATCCATGATTTCGGGGCCTATTCCATCCCCTTTTGCGATTGCTATTGTCATAATTGCCGCAAAATTAGCCCCATTTCGGCCTATTTTGATTAACTTTAGAAAAATTTGGTTAAGATGGCAAACAAGATCTCAGAGGGCATGGAGGTCAGTGTAGAGACCTTTTACCAACCCGACTATTCCAACCCTATCTCGGGGGAATATATGTTTGCCTACCGGATCACGATCGAAAACCATAATGGCTTCGCCGTCAAACTACACCGCCGTCACTGGCATATCTTCGACAGCAATGGCAGTTACCGTGAAGTGGAAGGAGAAGGTGTCGTCGGAGTACAGCCTATCCTCCAGCCTGGTGAGAGATATCAGTATGTCAGCGGTTGCAATCTGCGGACGGAAATGGGCAAGATGTACGGCACGTACACCATGGAAAATCTCCATAATAAAAAGACCTTCGAAGTCAATATCCCCGTTTTTGAAATGATCGTTCCCTTCAAGATGAGTTAGGGGCCGGCGGAGACCCAAAGCGACCGGTTAGTCGATTATCGGTTTCGACTTAGCAACGCCCGCCCGGTATAACAGCCAGCCCATGATCGCAAAGAAAGCGACACCTACCAGATAATACCCGGTCTCTCCCAGTCCCGCTCTCATCGCATTTTCGATACTGAGCCGTTCCAGAAAGGCCACTACCGCAGCCGGAATGTGCAGGAAGGCAAAGATGACGCCCATCAGCGCTCCACCCGCCACCAGACCGGTGGCAAACAAATTACCTTTTTCCAGATCCTCTCCGCCTTCAGCGACTGCCTCGCCTCTTCTCTTTTTGACGCTGTCCACCACTCCACGAATGACACCGCCCAGGAAGATAGGCAGGGTGGTGGATAACGGAAGATAGACGCCGATGGCAAAGCTTAAACTTCGCACGCCGCAAAGCTCCATGACCAGGGCCAGGAAAGCGCCGACCAGCACAAAATTCCAATCCAGGTTCCGGGACAGGATGCCCTTGATCAAAGTTGCCATCAGGGTCGCCTGCGGGGCCGTATAGGTGCTGCCGATCGCATGTTTGATGCCATGCGCCAGCTGGTCCGGGCTGGGCATATCGAGGATTTTGATCGTGAAACCAACGGCGATGGCCGAGACGATCACGCCGATAAACAACGCCAGCTGCTGATAACGGGGGGTGGCGCCCACCAGGTAGCCCGTCTTCAGGTCCTGTGAAGTACCGCCGGCATTGCTGGCGGCAATACACACCATCCCGCCCACGACCAGGGCCATAGGTTCATATAATTTACCACTCCACCCTACAGCCAGAAAGGTCAGGCAGGTGCCCATCACAGTGGCGATGGTCATACCCGACACTGGACTGTTGGAAGATCCGATAATGCCTACGATCCGGCTGGCGACGGTCACGAAGAAAGCCCCGAATATCAGGATCAGCAGTCCGATGAGCAGCCGGTTGAAGAAAGAGTCACCGGGAATGATGCTGAGACAGCCGATCAGCACCACCAGCGCAATACTCCCAAAGGCGACGACTTTGATGCTGAGATCACGGTCGGTCCTTACCCTCGTATCCTTGCCTGCCTCCTTCACCGATCCGATGCTTTCCCGAAAGGAAGCGACGATGGTAGGGATGGTCTTGATCAGCGTGATCAACCCGCCCATGGCGACAGCACCTGCACCGATCAGCCGGATATAGGCCCGGTAAATGGCAGTGGCCGGGTCGGCGAAGCTTTTGGTCACAGGATCCCATCCCCCATAGCCACCGGCCGTTCCGACATCCTTCAGGAATCCCAGCTTTACCTGTTGATGTGCAATCGTCACCGGATCCATCAGCGAGGCCAGCAACGGATGCAGGACGAACCAGCTCAGGACACTGCCTGCAACCAGCACACCCGCTATCTTGGGCCCGATAATATATCCTACACCCATATACTCCGGCGTAATGTCGGCAGACAACTGCGCGGAAGGGAAA
>JAMFSL010000023.1 GCA_026225275.1 Puia dinghuensis | reverse complement strand
GGAGGAAACATGGCTTTTTTCTTCAATGAATATGACCTGGTCACCTTCGGGCTGAAAGGGGCCACCGTCGACCGGGCCAGGGCCGACGAAAACCTGAGCCAGGCGGATCTCGACCGGGAAATCTATATGGTCAAATGGCAGGTCGCCAAACTTTACCTGGACATCCGCAAAAGCCAGCTGCAGCTGGGCATCGATTCGGAAAACATCGGCCGTTATGCACAATTGTATACGGTCATCCAGGCAGTGACGCAGAGCGGTATCAAGCCGGGAGCGGATTCCGCGCTGGCCATGGCGGAACTGTCCGCGGCCCGGACTGGCTATAACAATACCTATGGGCAGATCCGCCAGTTGTACGAACAGTTAGCCTTTTTTACCGGCATTCCTTCCGCCCGGATTGTCGTCGACACTTCGCGCATCCAGAATAACCTCGCCGACAAACGGTTGGCGGACAGTGGCCAGGCAGCGAACCCGCTGATAGACTATTACCAGAAGCAGCGGAGCTTATACCTGCAGACGGAGAACCTGGTGAAAAAAAGCTATCTGCCTAAGATCATGCTGACCGGCATCACGTGGGCGCGGGGATCGAGTATCGACTACCAGGGGAAATACGCTTCGGTGCCGGATGGCTGGGGATACCAGCGGTATAATTATCTCGCCGGCCTGACGTTGTCGTATAACCTGTTCGATATCGTTCACCGCCGGGATAAAGAGGCGATCGTCCGGAATGAGACCGTCGCCAGCGAATTCGATCTTCAGCAACAGCAATTGTCGCTGCAAAACGTCGGCAACAAGGCGGAACAGGGAATCCTGACCGCCATGAAGAATCTGGGGGAAATTCCTATCCAGATCGGGGCAGCGCAGGATGCATTCGGTCAAAAAAGCGCACAATATAAAGCAGGTATCATCAATCTCGTGGATCTGACGAATGCCGGGTATGTACTGTACCGGGCCCAATCAGAATATGTACAGGCCGTCAGCGACTGGCTGCTGGCCAACCTGGACAAGGCTGCCGCCAACGGTAACCTTGACCTATTCATTCAAACTATTCAATAATTCATTCATGATACCTTTAGCATTAAGAAGGCCCATTACCATCCTGGTGATATTCCTGGGCCTGATGTTGTTCTCGGTCGTCGCGCTGAAGACTATTCCGATCGATATCTTTCCGAAGCTAAATGCACCGACGATCTACGTCATCGAGCAGTATGGCGGCATGTCTGCGCAGCAGATGGAAGGATTCTTTGCTACCCGCATGGCCGATCAGTTCCTTTATATCAACGGCATTAAAAATATCGAAAGTAAAAATATCCAGGGGCTCACTATGCTGAAACTGACCTTTTATGAGGGAACGGAGATGGGCGAGGCATCGGCGCAGGTCGCCCTGCAGGTCGCCAGGAGCCAGGCCTTCTTTCCACCTGGCGCCTTACCGCCCCAGGTGATCAGGTTCGATGCTTCTTCCCTGCCGGTGGGAGAGCTGGTCTTCAGCAGTAAGAGCACCAATCTGAAAGATATCTTCGACCTGGCCATTACCCGGATCAGGCCTTTGTTTGCCCAGGTCCCGGGGCTGACAGCGCCACCTCCCTTCGGGGATAATGCGCGGTCGGTGCTGATCAACGTGAGCCCTGAAAAACTCCGGATGTTCAACCTGTCGGCCGATGAGGTTGTACAGGCCATGGTGAGGAATAATTCCATGACACCGTCGGGGAATCTTCGTGTAGACAGCATTATGTATATCACCAGTGTCAACTCACTCGAGTCGAAGGTGCAGCATTTCGGGGATATCCCTATCAAAAGCAATGGCACGACGACCATTTATGTGCGGGATGTCGCCACAGTGGCGGACGGGGCCGATATCACCGTAGACTATGCGCTGGTGAACGGCAAGCGGTCCGTCTATATCCCGGTCGTGAAAACCGCCGATGCCTCGACCTGGGATGTGGTGCAAAATCTAAGGCGGCATATTCCCGAGATGCAGTCATTGTTGCCGGCCGATGTCAGGATCAGTTATGAATTCGATCAGTCTGTATTCGTCATCAACTCCGCCAAGAGTTTAATGGAGGAAGGGATCACCGGCGCGTTATTGACGGGCCTCGTCGTTCTGCTTTTCCTCGGGGACTGGCGCAGCAGTGTGGTTGTGATCATTACTATCCCGATTTCTGTCCTGGCGGCGATCTTCGGGTTGAAGATGGCTGGTCAGACCATCAATATCATGACCCTTAGCGGGCTGGCGCTGGCCATTGGGATATTGGTGGACGAGGCGACCGTTACGATCGAAAATATCCATCAGCACCTGGAGATGGGAAAGACCAAGCGGCAGGCGGTCCTGGATGCGTGTCTGGAAATTTCGTTCGCGAAATTGCTGATTTTGCTGTGTATATTGGCGGTATTCGCTCCGTCCTTTGTGATGACAGGCGTACCGAGGGCCATGTTCCTGCCCCTGTCGATGTCCATCGGGTTTGCGATGATCGTCAGCTTCCTCTCTTCGCAGACGCTGGTGCCTGTCATTGCCGTCTGGCTGCTCAAGGTGAAGCCGCATCCTGTTCATCAGCGGGGCGAGCACGAACATGCCGTCATGGCGCTGGACAAAAAGGAAGAAGAGGAGGTCGAGCGGCATCGTGCAGAAGAGGCCGCCCACCCGAAAGGCAACAGTTTTTTCGACCGGATGAAGGCCAGCCTGCTATCGCGGCTGACGAAATGGATGCCCTGGCGGAAAGTGATCGTGCCCATCTACCTTGTAGTGGCCTTTGGCGGCGCATTTGGGCTATATCTCATCATCGGCAAGGATCTGTTGCCGAAGACCAACACCGGTCAGCTGCAGCTGCGTTTACGGGAGCCCGACGGCACCCGGCTGGAAGTAACCGAGAAGACAACGAAGGATGTGCTGGATGTGATCGATTCAACGGTCGATGGTCATATCGCCATTTCTTCCGCTTACGTTGGATTGGTGCCTTCCAGCTTCGGGAGCAGCAACCTTTATATCTTCAACAGCGGCACCCATGAAGCGGTGATACAGGTAAACCTCGACGAAGACTACAAGGTGCAGATCGAAGAGCTGAAGGAACAGTTGCGAAAGAACATTTTGGCGAAGCATCCCGATCTGCGGATTTCGTTCGAGCCGATCGAGCTGACAGAAAAGATCATGGCTCAGGGCGCCAACACCCCCATAGAGGTACGGGTAGCCGGTAAAAACATCGATGATATCAAAGAATATTCCGCCAGGCTGGTGCGCCACCTACGGCAGATCCCTTTTCTCCGGGACGTGCAGATCGCGCAGCCGCTGAATTATCCTACGGTGGATATCAAAGTGGACAGGAATAAGCTGGCGCTGATGGGGCTGGGTATCGACGATGTCACCCACAGTATCACTGACGTGACGTCTTCCAGCCGGTTCACCGATAAGAATCTCTGGCTCGATAATAACAACCAGTACACTTATCAGGCCCAGGTGGAAGTGCAAGAATACATCATGAATTCGCTGGAGCAGCTGAAGTCGACTTCTTTGGTGAAAGGTCAGCCGCGACCGGTCCTGACCGATGTGGCCACCGTGCAGGTGGACACGGTGCCCGGAGAATACGATCGCAGCGGCCCGCGCCGGTTCGTCACGGTGAGCGCCAATATGTATAATAAAGATCTGGCCTCGGCTACCGCCGCCATCCAGCAATCCATCAAAGAAATGGGCGATCCGCCGGCCGGTCTCGTTGCCCAGATCATGGGCGAGTCTGCCCTGCTGGTCGATACGCTGGATTCACTGCAAACCGGGCTTCTCGCGGCGATCATTGTGATCATGCTGCTGCTGGCCGCCAACTTTCAGTCCTTTGGGTTGTCGCTGGCGGTACTGTCATCCATTCCGGCCGTATTGCTGGGGGCAATGCTGATCCTGTTAGCAACGGGGTCGAACATCAACCTGCAATCCTATATGGGGCTGATCATGTCCACGGGCACTTCCGTCGCCAATGCGGTATTGATCGTCACCAATGCAGAGCATTTGCGGCATGAGTACAAAGACCCCTTCAAGGCCGCTGCGGTAGCCGCCAGTCTGCGGTTCAGACCTATCATGATGACCACCCTATCTATGATCGTCGGGATGATACCGATGGCAACCGGCATCGGAGAGGCAGGAGATGAATCCGCTCCCCTGGGCCGGGCAGTGATCGGCGGGCTGGCCTGTTCGACCATTGCCTCGCTTTTCATCGTGCCGTTGGTATATGGGTGGATCATGCAGCGCTCTTCCCTGAGAACGCCTTCGTTATTACCCGACAACGATCCTGATAACGACACCGAAAACGACATTGCAAATACCTCTAAATAAAAAATGTGATGAATAAGATATTCTTTGTTTTCATGACGGCGGTCATTGCACTGGGTGCAGGCTGTTCGGACAACAAGGCCGCAGACAAAAAACCTGCTGCTCCTTCCACGCCACATTACCCGACGGCCGTCATAGAGGCGAGATCCGTACAACAGGCCGTCAAACTGCCGGCCCAGCTGGCAGCTTTTCTACAAGTAGATATATTCCCCAAGGTAAACGGTTATGTAACGGCGGTATGGGTGGACGTCGGCAGTCATGTCCGACAGGGTCAGCTGTTGATGACGCTGGAAGCGCCGGAACTTGTTCAGGCCACTGCGCAGGCCAGGGAAAAATACGCCAGGGCTGTAGCCGATTATACGATCGATAGGGAGAACTATGAAAGGTTGAATGAGGCCTCGCGGACGCCAGGCGCCATTTCGCCCATGGATCTGGCCACCGATAAGGCAAAAGCACAGGCCGACAGTGCTCTCGCCAATTCGGAAAAAGCCAACTGGCTGATGCAGCAGGCTATGATGGATTACCTGAAGGTAACGGCGCCTTTCACCGGCGTGATCACGATCAGAAATGTCCATCCCGGCGCATTGGTCGATGCAACAAACAAAAGTATTCCGATGCTGGAACTGAAACAGGTCGACCACCTGCGTCTGCAGGTAGACATCCCCGAAACCATTGCGGCAACCTTACGGAAAAACGATACGCTGACCTTTTCTGTCGCTGCGCTGCCCGGTCAGAAGCTGACTGCGCGGGTCGCCAGGATATCGGACAATATCAATCAGCAATACCGGACGGAAAGGGTCGAAGCCGACGTGTACAACCATGACGAAGTGCTTGCGCCGGGTATGTATGCGGATGTCATATTCGATTCCAAAGGTAACAGGAATGCATTATCCGTTCCCCCCAATGCGGTAGTCGTTTCAACGGAAAGGAAATATGTGATCGTGATCAGGAATGGGAAGACGGTAAAGGTGGATGTCAGTACCGGGAACGAAAGCGACAAACTGGTCGAGATCACAGGCGACGTGAAGGCGGGAGAACAGGTGATTGCGCCGGCCAATGATGAGATAAAAGAAGGGGTTGACGTTCGATAACCGATCCTATGCCGGCAAATTCATCCGGGGATCTTTTTTTTGTTAAAATGCCGTAGGTTTGCGCACATACCATTGATTGCTTATGACCATCCTTTTATTTTCCGGGTTGTTGTTTGCCGGTGCGCTGATGGCGGGGCTGCTGGGTTCTTTGACCGGGCTGGGAGGAGGCGTTGTCCTCATCCCCTTGCTAACGCTGCTATTCAAGGTGGATATCCATTATGCCATTGGAGCTTCCTTGGTCAGTGTCATCGCCACGTCATCAGGTGCTGCAGCGGCATATGTACGGGACGGGATCAGCAATATCAGGCTGGGCATGTTCCTTGAAGTCGCTACCACGGCAGGAGCAGTCGGCGGCGCCTACCTGGCCACCTATCTTTCCACGTCTGTTATCGCCATTGTTTTCGGTATCGTATTGATCGTATCGGCAATATTGTCTTTCGTGAAGCAGGGCGACAACCTATTGACAGGTCCAGGGAGTAAGTTGACCCGGATCCTTAAACTGAATGGCACCTATCCCACTCCGCAGGGAAAGCAATCTTATACCGTGAAAAACATAATAGGCGGTTTCCTGATGATGAATGTGGCGGGGGTGTTGTCCGGACTGCTGGGCATCGGATCGGGCGCATTGAAGGTGCTGGCCATGGACAATATCATGCGGACGCCTTTCAAGGTATCCACCACGACCAGTAATTTCATGATCGGGGTAACCGCTGCGGCAAGCGCCGGCATTTATTTGAAGAGAGGCTATATCGATCCGGGATTGTCGATGCCGGTGATGCTGGGCGTACTGGCGGGGGCTTTTGCCGGATCGAGGATCCTGACGAAAACAAAGGTTTCCACATTGAAAAAAGTGTTCGCGGCAGTCATCCTGCTGCTGGCTCTGGAAATGATCTATAACGGTGTCAATCATAATCTTTGATGAAAAAAATACAAGACCAGGATCTTGAGCGGATCATTGGGCAGTTGTTGCGTTACGGCGTGCTGCTATCTTCCCTGGTCGTCCTGGCAGGGGGGATTGTTTATCTGATCCGTCATGGAGGGGAGTCGCCTCAATTCGGGACGTTTAGGGGAGAGCCCGATAAAATGAAAAATCCAGCGCCCATGTGGAAGGCTATCATCAAAGGCGAAGGGCGACCGCTGATCCAGCTTGGACTGTTAATACTAATCGCCACTCCTATCGCCCGGATTGTCTTCTCCATATTTGGATACTTATCAGAAAGGGACTACCTATATATGCTGATCACCGGCGTCGTCCTTTCGGTCATACTATGGAATTTATGAACAGAGGGGCGGCTTTTAGACAAAGGATATTTATCGTAATGGCCGGTAGTCCGGCCAGTATCGTTGTCTTTATCGATGGTAACATAGGGCGAATGTAACTCGAAAAGTCTGTTATCCCGATCCGGCGCCGTTCAAACCTGTTTGCGCAACGATAACGTTGTCAGTTGCTGCACTCCGGCCGGAATCCTTATATTGTATGCGAAATTTAATCTATGCTTACGCTTTCTTCCGTTGTCAGCCGTTTCGGGCGGCCTTTGATTAGAATCTTCTTTTTTTTTGCTGTAGCTCAAATCCTTGCGTTTGCGCCTTCCTTCGGGCAGTCGGAGCCGCCGACAGCCAAACAGATCAACAGGGCTTCACAGCGGGACCATCAGCCCTACGATGACAGTACGCTGAACACTTATGGAGCACCTTATGCGATGCCCTATAACCGATGGATCGACCCTGCGGGCACCGTCGTCCGTTTTGGCGATCCTAAACTGGAAAACCACAGTCTGGATGCCATACTAATGCCGGACCGGCAACTACTGCTGGTCGAAGATCGCTACGGCATCGTCCTTTTCCGCGTGTCCGATCATCAGCAAGTTGCGCGGTACAGCTTTCCCGGCGACAGCCGGTATAAGGAGCTCATGAGTACTTATTCCGGCATCAAGGCGATTGACTATAAGGGAGCCGTTCATATTTTCTGGGGTGCGGGGCATGGCAGCCGGCCGGACTCCTATGTCATGGAAGCAGTCTGGGATGGCAGGGCATTGCAGGTCGTGCAGGCGATCGCCTACCTGCCACAGCCGCTGCCTGTGCCTGTGCAAGGCATTTCGCAGGCAATGGCCTTACCGAATGAAGTGGATGTGCGGGTGGAAGGAGGAGAGCTATATTTATACGCTGTGTTGAACGGAACCAATCAGTTAAGCAAGCTGCGAGTGCACGACCAGGCCGTCATTTGGACGACGCCCACCGGAGTCGCTCCCTACGGGCTTACCCTCGCGGGAGGGAAAGTCTTTGTCACCAACTGGGCGGGGCCGACGCCTGTGGATACCGTCAATAAAGAAACGGCAGGCGTACCCTGGGGCGCTGCCTACATCGATCCCCGCACAGGAGCGACGGCCAGAGGTAGTGTCACGGTAATCGACCCCATCGATGGCAAAGTGATCGGTGAGATCGCGGTTGGTCTGCACCCCAACGCCATCATCCATAGCGCCGACGATCAATTCGTCTATGTGGCCAATGGTAATAGTGATTATATTTCCGTCATACGTGCTTCAACCCTGCAAGTCATCGATACGATCGCGGTGTCGCCCTTCGACAAGAGCGATCATTATGCGGGCAGTTCTCCTGATGCCCTGGCGATCGACAGCACAGGCACGCAATTGTATGTAGCCAATGGACTCAATAATGCCGTGGCCGTGATCAGACTACCGGCAGAATGGAGCGTGGGCACAGGGGACGGGAATAGCGCTAACGGGACGGGAGGGTATAATGTACATGCAGTCGTACTGGGCTTTATCCCAACGGAGGCATACCCTTCCGGCATCGTGCGGGATGGATCTATGCTGTACGTCACCAACCTGGAGGCCATCGGGTCGCGTGTCCGGCAGAAGGGTGCATACAATTCACACTGGGAGCTGGCCTCAGTCAGCTGGATTCCCTTACCCGACGAAAATCAGCTGCAACAGTATACTGCCAAAGTCCGGCAACTGAACCTGGCATTCCGGGAGGCGGTGTCCCGGCAATTACCGAGAAAACGAGTCGCTGCAAAGCCGGTGCCTGAGCGTATCGGTGAACCTTCCGTTTTCCGGCATGTCATCTATATCATTAAAGAGAACAGGACTTATGACCAGGTATTGGGGGACATGCCTCAAGGCAGAGGCGATTCCGCCCTCTGCGTATTCGGAGAAAGCGTGACGCCAAATCAGCACCAATTGTCGAAAGATTTCAGCCTGCTTGACAATTATTATGCATCGGGGAAATCTTCTGCAGAAGGGCATCAGTGGGCGGATGCCGCCATGGTGACCGACTATGATGAGAGGATGGTCAGGGCATGGTTCCGTAGCTATCCTCATGCGCAATACGATGCCATGGTATATGACAAAGAAGGGTTTATCTGGAATGACGCGCTCGACCATGGAAAAACAGTGCGGATCTACGGCGAAGCTTGTACGACCAATGTAGCCAAAGACATGGACTGGGCCAGGATCTATCATCTGTTCCTGGATCACCAGCCATTCGACGCAGGCAATGTTTCCACTATTTCGCGAGTCAGGCCGATACTGTCAGCATCGTTTCCCGGTTATGATGACCCCCGCATCACTGATCAGTTACGAGCAGATGCGTTCATCCGCGAGTTGAAGGAATATGAGGCCCGTCCCGGCGACGAATGGCCGCAATTGATGGTGATGTCCCTGCCGGACGATCATACGACGGGAATGAGTCCTGGCTTCCCTACCCCTCAGGCAATGGTAGCCGACAATGACCTGGCGTTAGGCCGGATCATCGAAGCGGTTACCCATAGCCGGTTCTGGGACAGTACGGCCATATTCGTTACGGAGGACGACTCACAGTCCGGCTGGGATCATATCTCCGCTTACCGGACAACGGGGTTCGTTATCAGTCCTTATTCCCGGCTGCAAAAAACGATCTCCACCGATTATAACCAGACTTCGCTGCTGCGTACCATTGAACAGATCCTGGGCATTCCGCCGATGAATGCCATGGATGCCACTGCCCTGCCGATGTTCGACTGTTTTGCCGGAAATCCGGATACAGCAGCATATACAGCCATCCCAAACCGTATTCCGCTGGATGAAATGAACCATGCCCTTTCGGAATTAAAAGGCCGTTCGCGCCATTATGCAAGACTGTCTCTGGAAAATAAGGTAGATGAGATCGATGAGGCAGACGATGACATATTCAATCGCATCCTTTGGTATGCGACCAAGGGTGCTGCAAAATATCCTGCTCCGCCCCGCGATCGACGGCCGCCACCAGTCGGGCAAGGAGAATAGATTACTCCTCGCCTTCCTCGAATTCGGAATATTCCTCTTCCGTAGTTTGCTGGTAAAGTGCCTCGAATTGTGCGGCTGTCTCTTCGTCCACTTCTTCTATGAGTTTGTAGATGGTATCGTCCTGGTGTTTGAAGAAATCTTCCGTCTGGGGGAGGAAGCTTCTCAGCAAGACTGTCTCTTTGGTATGAAGTATGACGGAAACGAGTTCAATATCCGACTCGTCGTCAACCTGGATAAGATAGTATGCATTGGGCTTTAGTTCTCCGAAGCTGGCCATAGTATTTTGATTTAGTCTGTAAAGTTTCATTTTTAATGTTACCGGAGAATAAATTTATTGCAAAAAAGAGGCCGTCTAACCAATAAAAGTAGACGGCCTCTTTTCAAAAATGTCCGGCAAGCTTTGCTTGTCGGATAAACAATACGGTGGAATTTATTTTTTGACTGCCGCTTTGACTGTCTTCTTAGCTGTAGCCTTTTTTGTCTTGTTCTGCCGTTTCTTACTGATCTTCAACAGATCACGACTTATCAGCTTGCTAACTTTCCTGACACGCGTTGCCAATTTCTTTTCCCCCAGCTCCTGCTTGTACTCAGCCAGGGCTCCTGCCAGTTTCTCCCCAATTTCCTGCCGCACCTTCTTTTTGGCCGACAGCGTGGGAGTGGCTGTTTCTTGTTGACTCATACGAATAACGTTTTTTGATAATAATTTGATAACATAAAAATAATATTAAATGGACAGATCTAATGTTAAGTTTTCCGCCCCGGGAAGACGAGACTATTTTTTTTGCTGCTGACATAAGGCTGTCACCATGCGGTAGTTTCTTTGAATCATCATCAAAAACTATCCATCATGTCAACGATCGAACCATTACTGAAGGAATTGGAGCAGGAAGCTCAAACGACCCGTAAAATGCTGAGCAGGGTACCTACCGCCTATTTTGACTGGCAGCCCCATAAAAAAAGCATGACCGTACAGCAACTGGCGGCGCATATCGCCGAGCTGCCGGGCTGGGTTACGATGGCATTAACTACGGATGGGCTGGATTTTGCCCATAATCCCTATCAACGCGTCGAAGTGTGCAATACGGGCGAGTTAATGGAATATTTTGAAAAATCCCTTGCGGATGGCCGGGCGCATCTTCAATCGGCAAAGGAGGAAACCCTGGATGAAACATGGACACTGCGCAACGGGGAACAAGTATTACAGGTGGCCAGCAAGGGCGAGATCATCCGGATGACCTACTGCCAGATGGTGCATCACCGGGCGCAGCTGGGCGTATTCCTTCGGTTATTGGACATCCCCATTCCAGGCAGTTATGGTCCGAGTGCGGATGAACTTGAAAATTAACGGTGGTTTACCCGCAGCAGAGAATATTCTTCCAGGACAGAAGGCCGCGTTCGGGCATTCAGAAATTCGCCGGTCAGCTGGCTGATATGGAAATTGGGGAATTGTTGAAGATCGTCAACGGAATACCCTCTTTTTTGCAGGGAGTCGCGGAAAGAGGAAGGAGCGAAGACAATGGCCGGGCCTTTCGACAGGACCGTTGGAAGGCTGTCGGTGGGTATTCGGAGGACGGGGACCGGGCTGTAAAATTCGATGGAAAAATTGTCGGGGCTTTCCCACGGTATATACACGGCGGAAATACCCGGATTGCGGCCTATCCACCGGCCGGCTTGTGTGCCTGCCTGGTATTGGAGAATGGCCGGGTAAAGCCCGAAATTGATGAAGGCAAATACCAGCATGGCCAGCCAGAAACTACGGGTAAAGGATACAGGTAGATCCTTTCCCCGGAAGAGCAGAAAGGGCAACAGGGAAAGTATCGCCAGTCCGGCCAGGATCACCGGCCAGCGGGAGAAATGGAAAAACCAGCACAACAGCAGCAGCAGGACAGGCAGGATGACATTGATGATTCCCTGTACGATGCGGACGAATTGTTGTTCGCCTTTGCGGCGGATACCGTATAGATACCCCGCTGTCAGGATGGAAAAAAAGGGGAACAGGATATTGAGGTAATGGGGTAGCTGGAATCGGGAAAGGCTGAACAGGGCAAAACTGGAGAGGGCGCTTCCCAGACAGATCCAGTCACCGGCAACTCCGGCGGTAGGTCTCCGGCGGCCGATACCCCGGCATTTCTGGATGACGGCCACATACAGCAAGATCGACCATGGCAAAAAGGCCCAGAGAAGGGTGTGAAAATAAAAGAAGGGATCACCGCTGCCCCTGATAGGACCGGTATTGAAGAAGCGGCCAAACTGGCTGTCCCAGAAAAACCATCGGACGCCCGATACGCCTGTATGGTCGAATACATGTTTCTCAGGATGACAATCGAACTGGACGTACAGACAATAGATTTCCGGCAAGGTGAAAAGGGCTGTCAGGACGATGGCGATCCACCAGCGGAGGCCCCGGAACTGGCTCCATTCCCTGCCGATGACCCAATCCAGGATCAGGCCGCCTGCAATAGTGATCAGCACGAAGGGGCCTTTGGTCATCAGTGCCGCCCCTGCGAACAGTGAGCCCGCCACGAGGTGCAACCATAGTCGTTCAGACTGACCGGCCCGCTGCCGTGAGGCCGGGGCGCGGGATGCCTTATAGAAGTGATAGACCGAACCGATGATGAGGCCGGTGAGATAGGGTTCAGCCCGGACGTCGTTGTTGGAGATGACCAGGTGAGCGGCCGATACATAGATCAGCGTCGACAATTGCGCTACGGGCTTGCCATAGACGGATAGTGCCAGCCGCCAGGTATACCAGGCTCCAAGGCCCCAGAATAAGAGGGCAGGAAATTTATAGGCAAAGCCATTGATGCCCAAAAAACGAAAGCTCAGCGCAGCCATCCAGAATGGGAAATGCGGCTTGTCCAGCCAATCGGCGCCGTCTCTATACAGATTGACAAAGTCTCCTCTTTGGGCGATTGTTTTGGCGATAGTCGCATAAAGGGCGCCATCGGGTTCCAGGATATCGATCAACAGACCGCCGGCGTTCACCAGTATGGCGGGGATCAGCAATCGGACAAACCATTTTTGCAGCCAGGATTCCCACCCCGCATTGTGTGGATCGGTCATCAAAACAGTCCGCCTCCGGTCAGATTATGCATGGACAAATATAGCCAATGGCTAATTAGACATGCTCCGTTTCTGCAGATTTTTTAAAGACCGGCCGAAACAGGATCGAGCGGGTGCGTTGCCGGCTTTCCCAATAAATAAAAAGGCGGAAGGTACCCCACCCCGTTAGAAAGCCGAATACTGATCCGACGAGAATATCGAAGGGATAATGTTTGCCCACGTAAATCTGGGCATAGCAGACTGCTGCTGCCCACACCCATAGCCAATGCCATTTTCTGCCGTTCATGGCCCGGATGGAATAAAACCAGAAGGCTGCCAGTCCAAAGTGGTTGGCGGCATGATTGGAAGGCATGGAATACAGGCCGCCGCAATCCACGAGTCCTCTCAGCAAGGACTGCACCTCGGGATCATGGCAGGGGCGTAACCGGCCAAACAGAGGCTTCAGCACCTGGGCAGTAACGGTATCGGTGATGGCGAAGGTGAGAAGGGTCAGCACGATGAACGGCCACGCTTTGGCAGGTCCCTGGCGAAAAGAATAATACAGCATGAAGGCATAGAGGGGGATCCAGGTGAGCGGTTCACGGAGTGCAGGCATTATCACATCCAGAAAAGAATGATCCGAGTCGTGCTGGATGAGCACGAACAGGGCCTTATCGAGATGATCCAGCCAATTTATCAAGGTCATAATACGAGGAGTTTATACGTGTTAAAACTATATTGAATACCTCAAGATGGGGATTTCGGGAGATTATGATTTAGTTAAGACATTCTGATAATGTTAAGTTAATGTTCTAATAAACATGAGGTCACACAGGCGCGATACCTTTGATAAACCCATTAAAATGAAATCACTCCTTCCGTTACTGGCTGTGCTGTTTGGCCTATTCCCGGCTGTTGCGCAGGAATCATTATCCACAGGCGCTTCCCGAGCGAAAACCAGAAAACTCTTTATCATTACCATCGATGGGTTCCGATGGCAGGAGATCTTTACCGGCGCAGACCCCTTGCTGGTGGGCAATACAGAATATGTCAGGGATACGGCATCGATGCGTCAGTTGTACTGGGATTCAACAGCGGAAGGCCGGCGGCGTAAACTGATGCCTTTTCTCTGGAGTACGGTGGCGGAAAATGGACGATTGTACGGCAACCGGAGATGGGGCAATAAGGTCAACGTTAAAAATTTTTATAAGATCTCCTATCCGGGTTACAACGAAATCTTCACGGGGCATACCGATGCCTTCAGCAGTCCCAATCTGCCTGTTGAAAATCCGCACGTCAATGTGCTGGAGTACCTGAATAACAGTTCGGAATATCATGGTAAAGTAGCTGTATTTACGTCCTGGAATGTCTTTCCTTATATTCTCAACGAAGCCCGCAGCGGATTGCCGGTCAACAGCGGTTACACGCCTTTGGCGGAGAAAGGCGCCGAAGCGGACATGATCGACAGTGTGCAGTCCACGATGCATCCGAGCAAGACCCGGCACGACTGGCTGACCTATCTCACTGCCCGCGAATATATCGGGGAACACCACCCCTCTGTACTGTTCCTCGGGCTCGGGGAAACGGATGAGTGCGCTCATGCAGGCAGGTATGATCTGTATTTACAGCAGGCGGCCGATATCGACCGGATGATCGCCGAATTGTGGTATATGATACAAACTGACCCCTTCTACAAAGACAGCACGACCCTTCTTATCACGACCGACCATGGTCGGGGCTGGAAACCAAATAAATGGACCACACATGGGTTCTGGGCCGAAGGTTCGGGTGATATCTGGATGGCCGTCCTCGGTCCCGATATCCAGCCTGCCGGGGAGTTGAAGACGGCCGGACAGGTGTATCAGCGGCAATTTGCCGCCACCATTGCCGCCCTTATGGGGGATCCTGCCGGACCAGGGCATCCGCCCGGACGAGCTATCAATCTGCCGGTCGACAGCGGCCAGGCTGCGACGGACAGGTCTCCCGCCTTATTGGCAGGGCAGCCGACGCCTGACCGGGTAGCAGCCGGAAAGTAACGGACCCTTGCGGGCTTTGGTTTAAAGTAGGCCTTGGCCGACCTTAAGTACTTTTCGGGCCGGTATGGGCGAATAGTTCTATTTTTGCGCAAATTTTAGTGCATGGCGTTCAATTCGTTCCTCCAGCTTTTCACTCCCAAAGACCGCGTTTTTTATTCCTTATTTGAAGAGGTTGCGGATAGTGTAGCAAGGATGGGCAAGTTGATGAAAGAGGTCGTTGCTGAGCCGGATTTTGACAAAAGAGCTGCCATTGTCTCCCAGGTAGAGGACCAGGAACATGTCAATGACGACCTTACGCACCGGATCTTTACCGAATTAGGCCGCAATTTTATCACGCCGTTCGACAGGGAGGATATTCATTACCTCGCCAGCGCCCTGGACGATATCTGTGATTACATTTATGCCACTGCTAAGAAGATCAATTTTTATAAGGTCAATCCCAACGACATGGGTATCCAGAAAATGGCCGATCTGATCGACCAGGGTGCGACCCAGATCCAGATCGCGGTCAGGGAATTGCGAAATATGCGGGACATGCGGAAGATCACCGATGCGCTCGTAAAGGTCAACAGTATTGAAAACCAGGCTGATGATATATTCGACCTGAGCATTGAACGGCTTTTCGAGACAGAGCCCGACGCCAAGGAAGTGATCAAGAAGCGGGAGATCTACCAGGTGATGGAAATCGTTACCGACAAATGTGAAGATGCCGCTAACGTTATCGAGTCCATCATCATCAAATATGCTTAAGCCCATATGAGTTTCCTGGTTATTATCATTCTACTTGCGCTTGTATTCGATTATATCAATGGATTCCACGATGCCGCCAACTCAATCGCCACCATCGTCTCTACGAAAGTGCTGACGCCCTTCCAGGCGGTATTATGGGCGGCATTCTTCAATTTCGCGGCTTTTTTCATTTCCCGTTATGTCATCGGAGAATTCAGGATCGGCAATACGATTGCCGCCTCGGTGAATAAGGATTTCATCAACCTGGAAGTGATTTTTTCCGGGCTGATCGCGGCGATCTGCTGGAACCTGTTTACCTGGTGGTTCGGCATTCCTTCCAGTTCGTCCCACACCCTGCTGGGAGGATTCATGGGTGCGGCGCTGGCGCACGCGGGGGCATTGACCCGTCATGGCGTGGCCGTTATCAACTATGCCAAGGTGATACCTACCTTTTTGTTTATCTTCCTGGCCCCTTTAATTGGTATGGTAGTTGCCTTTGTGATCACCCTTATTATTTTGAATATTTGCCGGCGGGCGAACCCTTATAAGGCGGATAACTGGTTTCGCCGGCTGCAGCTGGTTTCCTCCGGCCTGCTGAGTCTGGGACATGGCGGCAACGATGCGCAAAAGGTCATGGGCATCATAGGTGCGGCCATGATCTGGTATCAGAAATCGCAGGGACATGACATGACCTTTACCCAATTCATCGATGCCAATATGTGGGTCCCTCTGGCGAGCTTTACGGCGATCGCTCTGGGTACGATGAGCGGTGGATGGAAGATCGTAAAGACCATGGGGACCAGGATCACCAAGGTCACTCCCCTGGAGGGTTTCAGTGCCGAGACAGCGGGGGCGCTCACCTTATTCCTCACCGAAAAGCTGGGTATCCCCGTCAGCACGACACACACTATTACCGGATCGATCATCGGGGTAGGGGCGACCAAACGGCTCTCTGCGGTAAGATGGGGCGTGACGATCAATCTGCTCTGGGCCTGGGTATTGACCATTCCGGTCAGCGCTCTGCTGGCAGCCATTGTGTATTTTATCGTTAACATGGTGAGGTAAACAGAGATGGACCACAGGTCCATCGGCCGAAGGCCCATTATTAGATAGTTAATTGGCGTAGAAGGGTTAATTTTCGATAAAAACCCTTCTGCGCATATACAATAAAAAAAGCGATATTCGAGACTATGAAAGGAATCATTCTCGCAGGCGGCTCGGGAACAAGGTTGCATCCGATCACCTATGCGATCAGTAAGCAAATTATGCCTGTCTATGACAAGCCGATGATCTACTATCCGCTATCGACCTTGATGCTGGCAGGTATTCGCGAGATCCTGATCATCTCCACTCCACATGATCTGCCTTTGTTTCGCAAGCTGTTCGGAGACGGTTCACAGCTGGGGCTTTCTTTTTCCTATGCGGAGCAGCCTTTGCCCAACGGACTGGCACAGGCCTTTGTGATCGGAGAGTCTTTCATCGGAAAAGATCCGGCGGCCCTGGTGCTGGGCGACAATATCTTTTACGGAGCCGGGCTGGGCAAACAACTGGAAAGGAATAACCGGCCGGTTGGAGGAATCGTGTACGCTTACCAGGTGAGTGATCCTGAGCGGTATGGGGTTGTGGAATTCGATGCCGCCAACAAAGCTATTTCTATTGAAGAGAAACCGACCAAGCCCAAGAGCAACTATGCTGTTCCGGGCCTGTACTTTTATGACAATACAGTAGTAGATATCGCTAAAGCGTTAAAACCCTCGCCAAGGGGTGAATATGAGATCACCGACGTCAATAAGGAGTATTTGCGTCAGGGCAAGCTGACCGTTTCGATCCTGGACCGCGGAACTGCCTGGCTGGATACCGGGACTTTCGATTCACTGATGCAGGCTACCCAGTTCGTGCAGGTGATCGAACAACGACAGGGCATTAAGATTGCCTGCATAGAGGAGATCGCCTACCGCAAGGGCTTCATCGATGCGGCCCAGGTGGAAAAAATAGCGCAGCCATTACTGAAAAGCGGATATGGGCAATACCTGATCAACCTTATTCATTCATCGTAAGTCATTCAAAGCGGAGCATTATGCAAAAGATCCTTGTCACCGGCGGATGTGGTTATATAGGTTCTCATACCATCGTAGACCTTGTTGCCAATGGTTTTGAAGTCATCTGTGTAGACAATAATGTACGTTCGTCCCCCCGGATCCTGGAGGGGGTGGAGAAGATCGTGGGAAAAAAGATCAAGAACTACAAGGTCGACCTTTGCAATTACGATGACACTTTTGCTATTTTCCAGGAAAATGAGAATATCGCCGGTATCATTCATTTTGCGGCTTATAAAGCGGTAGGAGAATCTGTGGAACAGCCCCTGATGTATTTTGAAAACAACCTGCTATCGCTGATCAACCTGCTGAAATGCGTTCAGGAATTTGGCATTCCTCATTTCGTATTCTCTTCTTCTTGTACGGTGTACGGAAACCCTGACGAGATCCCGGTGACCGAACTGACGCCGCCCAAACCGGCCGAATCCCCCTATGGGTATACCAAGCAGATGGGCGAGCAGATCATCAATGAATTTTCCAAGGCGACTAAGCATACCAAATCTATCCTCCTCCGGTATTTCAATCCTGTGGGGGCCCATCCGTCCATCCTGATCGGGGAAATGCCCATAGGCCGCCCGGCCAATCTGGTGCCTGCCATTACGCAGACGGCGATCGGCAAGCTGCCCCAGATGACCGTCTACGGAGACGATTATCCTACCCGGGACGGCTCTTGTATCCGGGATTTCATTCATGTGTGCGATATTGCCCATGCGCATACGCTGGCCATGCAATACATGCTGGATAAAAAGATCGTTAAGAATGCGGAGGTGTATAACCTGGGGACCGGTAATGGCGTTACGGTGCTGGAGGCGATCAAGGCTTTTGAAAAGGTCAGCGGCATCAAGCTGAATTACCAGATCGGGCCTCGCCGGCCGGGGGATGTCATTGCCATTTATGCCAACAACGACCTGGCCAGGCGTCAGTTAGGCTGGACGATCGAATACGGGCTGGAAGAGATGATGGCGACCGCCTGGAAATGGGAGCAAAAGCTGAAAACGGACGAGAAGTTCTACAACGGGAAGTTTTCGCAGTTCAATTAAACTCCTTTACTTTGTAGGCCAAACCAGGGATCGACGTCTCTGATATCCATTAATAATTAACCTCAATCTCGGCAATAATGTTAAAAGACATTCAGGTCACCGGACAGAAAGACACTCGCAGCGGATTTGGAGATGGAATCGTAGAAGCAGGTCGCAAGAACCCTAATATCGTAGCTCTCACCGCGGACCTGCTCGGCTCGATGAAGCTGAACCAGTTTATCAAGGAATTTCCCGAGCGGTTTGTACAATGCGGCATTGCAGAGGCCAACATGATCGGTATTGCGTCCGGGCTGACGATAGGCGGTAAGATCCCCTTTACAACAACTTTTGCCAATTTCTCTACCGGAAGGGTATACGATCAGATCCGGCAGTCTGTCGCCTATTCCGGTAAGAATGTAAAAATATGCGCCTCACACGCTGGGGTAACCTTAGGGGAAGACGGGGCCACTCATCAGATCCTGGAAGACATCGGACTGATGAAAATGCTGCCGGGCATGACAGTGATCGTGCCTTGCGACTATGCACAAACCAAGGCGGCGACCATCGCCATCGCCGACTATGTGGGACCCGTTTATCTTCGTTTTGGCCGGCCCGTATGGCCGATCTTTACGGACAAGCTGCCTTTCGAGATCGGTAAGGCCCAGATCTTTTCCGAAGGAACGGATGTGTCCATCTTTGCCTGCGGGCATCTGGTGTGGAAGGCCATCGAAGCCGGAAAGATCCTGGAGGAAAAAGGCGTTTCGGTGGAAGTGATCAATCTCCACACGATTAAACCCCTGGATACGGCCGCTATTCTGGCATCCGTGAAAAAGACCGGTTGTGCTGTCACTGCCGA
The DNA here is from genome assembly GCA_026225275.1 of Puia dinghuensis. Lineage (GTDB taxonomy): Bacteria > Bacteroidota > Bacteroidia > Chitinophagales > Chitinophagaceae > Puia > Puia dinghuensis_B. The sequence goes on along the minus strand of JAMFSL010000023.1, from coordinate 14,100 downwards.
AGAACATAATATCATCGGGGGGTTGGGTGACGCTGTTGCACAGACTTTGGTCCGGCATTTTCCAGCACCGATTGAATATGTAGGCACCAAAGATACCTTCGGGGAAAGTGGCACGCCTGCGCAATTGATGGTTAAATACGGGCTGGATACACCGGATATTCTTTCCGCCGTCGAGAAAGTGATGGCCAGAAAAAAAAATAACAGTTAGCCAAATTGCTATTCATGGGGGTGACCATCCAAGATACAGAGCTGCTTTTGCAATTTCGAAACCCTGAGACCAAAGAGAAGGCATTCACGGCTATTATCAAGAAATACCAGGAAAAGCTGTACTGGCATATCCGACGAATGGTAGTGGAACATGAAGATGCCAATGATGTGCTGCAAAACGTCTTTATCCGGGTATGGAACGGGCTGGAAAATTTCCGGGAAGACTCACAATTATATACCTGGCTGTACCGGATCGCCACCAATGAATGCCTGAGCTACCTCGAACAACAAAAGCGAAAGGCTACCTCCTCCCTGGATGAGACGGAATCCGGTCTCAGCAACAAGGTTATTGCCGACAAATACTTCGATCCCAATAAGTTGGAGTGGAAACTCCAATTGGCCATCCAACAACTTCCTGAAAAACAAAGAGTTGTGTTCACCCTTCGCTATTACGATGAAATGCCGTACGAAGAAATGAGCCGTGTTCTGGATACTTCCGAGGGTGCACTGAAGGCCTCTTATCATCATGCAGTCAAAAAAATAGAGGATTATATCCTGAATCATTAAACTTTAATTAACCAACGGGGTCTGAAAATAGATGCAAGCGAAGAATGACATATCGGACGAGTTGCGGTCGCTGAGCGCTCTGGTGGAGGGGATTGGCAGGCAAGTACCTTATGGATTACCGGAAGGTTATTTCGAAGGTTTGCCGCTGATGATCCTGAACCGGATCGAAGAGGCGAAGCTGGCGTCGAATTTGTCTAAATCGTTGACATTCAGTGTTCCTGAAGGATATTTTGACGATTTTGCCTCGCGGGTGCTGGGCCGGATAAATTCCATGTCGAGTCCCGCATCGAGTCCCATGGGGGAGAGTGTAGGGGAAGAACTGGCCCGGATTTCCTCCATCGTTAGCCGGATCAGCAGGGTAAACCCTTACCAGCTGCCAGAAGGTTATTTTGAAGAAGTATCGCCTATATTGTCCGTACTGAAAGATAAAGCAACGTACATCGCACCGGAGGGATATTTTGATTATCTTCCGGCGGCAGCAAAGGAGAAGGCGATCCATGAGGGAATCCATCAAGCGATCCATGATAATGCCGGTGCTAAAGTTGTTCCGATCGGAAGCAGAGGGAAACTAGTGAAAGGTCATTGGTGGAAATTTGCCGGGGTGGCAGCTGCCGCATGTGTGATACTGGTGTTTAGCTGGCCGCAGCTGCACACAGGTATGACAAAGACCAATGAGGGGCAACACACGGCGCAGGTTGAGCTGGCGCAAAGTGCGTCGCTAGGGGGTTTATCTCAAGGCCTTCACAAGGTGAGCGACCAGGATATCGAGAATTATCTGGAAGATGCGAACTCCATTCAAACGGAGTCTGTCACTAACAGCACCGCTACGCTGGATATGGATGACAGTGACGTAAAAAGCCTCCTGGGAAATGTACCTGATAATGAATTGCAGCAATATATGGAAGAGCATGGAAGAGCAAATGACATTGCAACGAATTAGACGTAACAATGAAAAAATTATTCTCCGTATTGGTAGTTCTATGCTGGTTGACCCTGCCGGCATGGTCGCAAGGCCAGAAGCGTAATATGGCTGGTCAACTGGAAGCTATGAAAACTGGTTTTATCACGACCCGGTTGCAGCTGACGCCCCAGGAAGCTCAAAAGTTTTGGCCTATCTATAACTTGTATTCAGAAGAGGTTCGGCAAGTGATCTTCAATTTCCGGCGCGATCCTAATCATAACGAGTTAGCCAAGGAAGAAGCATTGCTCAATATAAAGAAGAAATACAGCGTGGAATTTTTGAAAGCGATTCCGCCGCCTAAGATCAATGATTTTTTTCAGGCTGAGATAGACTTTAACAGGCTTGTTCAACAGGAGATGTTACGCAGGCAGCGAAATGGTTATCCCGCAGGTCCGCCCGCAGGTTTGCCGCCAGGAGGACCATAAACCCCGACATTTGGCCCGTTTACCGAATAAATTATATCAATAGATCCCCGAATAACGATATTTGAACTTGGTGTTTTTCATAGGTTAGCAACGGCCGGCTCTTTCCAGAGCAGGCCTTTTTTTATGGCGCCGGTTGCACCATGATGTCCGTTAGGACAAACATTAGCCTTTAATCTGGTTTTAATGTAAGCCGCGCTCAGCGCGGGGTTGAGGGATCAGACGGACCGAAGACCGGCGTCTTCACATCGTGATAAAACAGGAAAGTCCATCCTTCTTCTTGTCCCTTGCGCCACCATTCCTGTCTCAGTTCCATCGCCAGTTTTCCATCGTAGTCATATTTCGCCACAAAACGGCTTTTCATCTGCTGTAGTTGAGGAGCGACATCGCCGCCGAAGAAAGTCGTTTCACCGCCGTCAACAATCCAGAACACCTGGTGCCACGGACAATGCGCGCCCGTAACAGTATAACGGATATAGCCATCCAGCACGCCATCACCATCGAGGAAGACAACCTGCGGTGACGTCTTCAGCGGCTCCAATTCTTCTGTCAGATAAGAGGAAGGACCTTTTTCAAAGGCATATTCCAACTCGCGGCGTTGAACATAATATTTTGCATTGGGAAAGGAAAGTTTGCGGGGGGCGATGCTGCCGGAGCCAGATTCATGGCTGATACCGCCGGCATGATCCTTATGCAGGTGACTCATCAGCACCTTCGTGACCTTCGCCGGATCGATGCCTGCCTGCAGCAGATTGGAATAGAGCTGGAGCTGTCCTTCCTTCTCAAAGCCCAGGCCCGTATCGATGACCAGGATATCGTCGGTAGTAACGACGGCAAAGGGCTGTACTTCTACCAGCAGGCTGCCCACCGGCCGTTCCTGCAGGTCATCCTGCGCGGTATCGAAAGGGACGAAGCGTTTAGTCTTGTCGATGGTGAAGGCGCCTTCGGACAGGGGAATGATTCGCATGGTGCAAAGTTAGTTTAGCCCTTCGACTTCAGTGAAAATTATCGCAGCACCATTTGCCGATCCGCATCCAGCCGGACAAGGATGAAAATCATGATACTGAAAGTTAGCAGGGAGGTGCCCCCGTAACTTACAAAGGGCAATGGGATCCCGATCACGGGAGCCAGGCCAATAGTCATACAGACATTGATGATGATATGGAAGAAGAAAACACTGGCGACGCCATACGCATAGGCGCGGCTGAATACGCTTCGCTGTCGTTCGGCGATAGAGACGATGCGCATCAGCAAAAGAACATAAATGCCGAGGAAGATAATGCTGCCCGTAAATCCAAAGCCTTCCCCGATCGTACAGAAAATGAAGTCGGTCTTTTGTTCCGGCACAAAATCATATCTCGTTTGCGTACCCTTGAGCAAACCCTTCCCGATGAGGCCGCCGCTACCGATGGCGATCTTACTTTGTTTGACGTTGTAGTTATTGTCCTTTTTCTTCGCGCCCGTCTTCTGTTCGGCAGACTCCAGGGCTGCTTCTGCAGCCTGGTCTTTAGGCACATAATCCTTACCAATGGCATCGTAGATCCTTTTTACCTGGTAGGGCTGGAAGACATGATCGAAGACAAAAGGAACAACGAACCGCTGCACTCCCACGCAGACAAACCAGATACCGACAATCAAAAAGAGGACTGCCCGGTTACGCTTGACGACTCTGCGGAGGACATAGATGGCCAGCAGAGCGATGCCTGTGAGAACCAGCGCCAGCGTATTGGGATCCATCAATAGTGTGGCCACGACGAGGACGGCAAAAGAAAAGCCGATGATCAGCACAGAGGGGGGCAGCCCTTCCCGGAACATCACCAGGAAGAAGGAGAAATAGACCAGGGCAAGACCAGTCTCTTTTTGCATGATGCTGAGCATAGCCGGTACAAGAGCAATGACGGTGGCAATCAGCTGCGAGCGCGGGCGGGTGAAGTTGGTCTCCACCCGGGACAAATACTTCGCCAGGGCGAGGTTGACGAATAGCTTGCAGAGGTCCGCCGGTTGCAGCTGGAAGGCGCTCCCGAACCGGATGATAGACTCCGTACCCTTCACGCGGGAGTGAAAAGGAAAGACCAGCAGTAGCAGAAAGATACCAAAGGCATACCCCAGATTTGCTGTCGCGGTGAAAAATTTACTATCCGTCAGCAGGATAAACGTACCGACAATGCCGGCGATGATAAAGAACAGTAACTGGCGGCTATAATCCGTTTTCAGTGAAATGAACCCCTGCAAAATATTATCGCCTTCATGCCAGGATGCAGCGAAGATGCTGGTGATGCCGATGGAACAAAGGATGAACCAGATCCAGACCAATGACCAGTCAACACCTTTTGATATGGCGGGGTTTCTTTGATTCATGATATTAGCGGGTAGAATCTTTGTGAATAGAATCTTCTTTGACAGGCGCTCGGGGCGGAGACTTTTTAATGGCAGTATCTACCGGCCGGGGCCGTGAAGCCGGCTGGGGTTTGGGCGGCGCTCCGCTGGTATCCGGCGTATGGTTGGGCCTGCTGCTGTCTATGGTCTGTTGCTGTGCAGCAGCCTGCGCCCTGATCCTGGCTAACCGTTCGGCCAGCGCACTCTTATAGAGCGGTGCCTTATGCAGGCTAAGATAGATCGGGCTTTTGGAATTGTAGGACGTATCCAGCATCATATACCGAAAGGAAGGTATCTGGTATTTGATCCACCGTGTGCTGTCACCGCTCTGCCTTGCCCAGTCTGCCGCACGAACAGAGTCGGTCTTATACTGACGCCGGACCAGGTAGCCCGGCATCGTATTCTTATTCGTCATCTCGTCTTCTATGTGCAGACGGTCTGTTGCGATAGTGTCGTTCAGATATTTCTCTACCAGCAGCGAGGCGATAGGCGCAGCCGCATCCCTGCCATAGCCGCCGTTCTCGATGATGACCGCTACTGCAATCCTCGGATTCTCACGAGGCGCGAAACAGGCAAAGATGGAGTGTGTCCTGAGTTTGAGGACCTTTCCGTCGACGACCGTTTTATTCTCAGCGGTACCCGTTTTTGCGCACATATTGATCCCCGGGATCCTGGCTATCTGGCCGGTACCGATCTCCGTTACACCCTGCATTCCGCTCTGCACCGTTTCGTAGTCTTCTTCGGAAATATGAGAAACGGCCGTATGTTTTTCATGAAACCGGCTCAGCAATGTGTCATCCTCAGCCGATGCCTCGATATTTTTGACGAAGTGGGGGGTATAGTAGAATCCCTTATTGGCGACGATACACATCGCATTCGCGATCTGCAGCGGCGTTTCCTGCATCTTATCCTGACCGATACCGATGGTCACCATGGTACATGAATTCCAGGAGCGGTGATAATCTTTGTCATAAGCGGTAGTATCCGGGATATTGCCGCCATCTTCACTGGGCAGGTCGACCCCCAGCCGATGACCCAGGCCGAAGGCATTGACGTACTCCTTCCATTTCATCAGGCCGATCCGAGGGCTGTGAAAGACGGGGTCGTCGACTTCCAAGCGAAAAGCATTGTAAAAGAATGAGTTACAGGAATGCGCAATGGCCAGTCGAAGATTGGCCGCATGGCCCGGCGTTTTTTCGTCACATCTCCGCACCTCGCCGCATCCATAATAAAAACCCCGGCAGTCGATCCCGCTAGCCGGTGTAATGACGCCTTCATCCAGACCGATCAACGCGCCGAGCGGCTTATAGGTGGATCCGGGCGGATACTGGCCCTTGATAGCCCGGTTAAGGAGTGGTCCGGATACATCCAGGGCCAGCCGGGCATAGTTGGATTGCTTGTCGGGGCCTGTCAGGCTATTGGGGTCATAGGTAGGGCCTGAGGCCATGGCCAATACACCGCCGGTCTTAGGATCGATACAAACGACGGCGCCGGTCTTTCCTGACAGCAGGCGTTCGGCCAACTGCTGCAGCTCGATATCCATGTAGGTGTTGAGGTTTTTCCCTGCGATGGCGGGTGTGTCCAGGGCCTTATCCTGGTAACGGCCTACCAGCCTGTTCTTGTTGTCCTTGATCCAGAATTCGGTTCCCCGCTGACCCATCAGCTCTTTTTCGTAGTATTGTTCGAGTCCGCTACGTCCGACATAGTCACCCAGCTGATAGTAATTATTAGACCGGCGCAGGATCGCCGAGTCCACCTCGCCGACATAGCCCATGATGTGGGCGGCTGCATCGAAAGGATAGACCCTGACCGGGCGCTCCTGCAGGTTGAAACCTGGAAATTTCCAGAGGTTTTCTTCCAGGCGGGCATACATATCCGGTGGGAGGAGATCTTCGAAGATCGTCGGCCGGAAAGGGCCATTCTTAATCCGGGCGTCGAGGACACGGCTGCGGAATTCGGCCGTGTCGATATTCACCAGCTGGCAGAAATAAGCCGTGTCTATATTTTTGACCTGGGCGGGTGTGACCATCAGATCGTAAAGGATCGTATTGTTGAGAATAGCCCGGCCTTTCCGGTCATAGATAATACCGCGTGTTGGATAGACGCTCTTTCGATACAGCGCATTTTCCTGGGCCTGTTGTTTGTATTTTTTTGAAATGATCTGGAGGTGGAATAATTGTGCCGCTATGATCAGGAACATCCCGGCAAAAATGAGGCGGATAATATTACTACGAGATTGATTGAATACAGACATATGAAGAAGGCTACCTACAATTTACAAAGTACCGGTTATTAACGTGAAAAACAAGAGAATACTATATAGTATTAGTCCTGAATTTTTGTTTGCGGAAGAACAGCAATTCGGTCAAAAGGACCAGCAACAGGCTGACGGCAGTTGAAGCGACGATTTTTCCAATGAAGTAAATAAAAGTTCCGAAATTCATCCATTCCAGCAATACCAGGTAAGTATGATGCAGAAGGGTGAGCACGATGACGTACGTTGCATAAGGAGCCCATCCCATACTAACAATGGAAGGGGCAATATAGTTCTTATCGGCACCTTCCTGGGAGATCAGCATCCCGATAACGAAAGGTCTGACGTAGGCGATCAGCGTACAGGCGGCAGCATGGAGGCCGGGGGTTTTAACGAAATAGTCCAGGCTGAGGCCGAAGATGAACCCGATAAAGGTTAGCGACATGCGGGAAAGACTGAAAGGCAGCCAGAGAATGAAAAGATAGTAGAGATAGGGAGTAACGAACCGGTGAAGGGGCGGCATCTTGAAAAGGATGAACACCTGCACCAGGATGAAAAGGATAAAGCGGATGATATTTTTCAGCAGTTCACTCATTGGACTTTTTTGCGGGTAGAGTCTTCCAGGGCCTTTTGCTCGTCATATTGCGTATTATCAATCACATACACATATTCAATATTAGAGAAGTTTGTGGCGGTCCTGATCTTCAGCATATAAAAATTCGAACTGTTGTCGGGCACGATCTCATCGACAGTCCCGATCAACAGATTGGCAGGAAAGAGGGAAGAGGTCTGACTGGTCACGACGCTATCTCCGACGGCTACTTTCGCGCTCTTGGGGATGGCATGGAGGGTAACAAAGTTCGGGCTGAGGCCATCCCAGTCGATGGTGCCGGTTTCTCCTCCCTTTTTTAGTTTGGCCACCACCTTGAAATTCGGATGGAGCATGCTCATGACGATAGAAAAATTCCTGCTGACGTTGATGACGGATCCGACGATCCCCTGGGAGCCGGTTACGCCCATATTGGTGCGGACGCCCTGGGCGAAGCCGCGGTGGATCGTCAGGTAATTAGCGCGAAGGGCAGTGGTATTGTTAACTACTTTCGCCTCCATGATCTGGTATTTCACGATCGATCTGCCGGAATCCGCGCGGATCGTATCATTTATCTGCCGGCGGTTGGAGTCAGGACCTTCATAATTTTCTTTTAGCTGCTGGCGCAGGCGCAGGTTCTCCTGTACCAGAGATTCATTTGTCTTCTTTAGCTGGAAATAGTATTCAATGTTATTATAACGCTCGTTAAACCTGCCAGTGATTTCGGTGCTGACGTTCAAAAAGGCGGCTTCGTGGAATTTATTATACCGGAAAAGGAAAGAAAGGGCTATTATCTGCAACACCAGGAAGAAGAGGAAGTTAAAATGCCTTCTGATGAAGAGAAAAGCGTTACGCACCGGTGTCTTGGTTTTTAATCAATTGGATTGTTTACCCGATCCTATCTCATAACGAACGGATATCTGTCGTAATTTTTCAAGGCAATGCCTGTGCCACGTACTACGCTTTTCAGCGGGTCGTCGGCGATATGTACGGGTAGTTTGATCTTTTGGCTCAGTCTTTTGTCGAGCCCCCGGAGTAAGGCGCCACCGCCGGTCAGATAAAGTCCGCGGCGATAGATATCTCCGGCCAGTTCCGGCGGAGTTGTCTCCAGGGCTTTGAGGATGGCTTCTTCAATCTTGAAGATGCTTTTATCGAGGGCTTCGGCGATTTCCTGGTAGGAGACCATGATCTGCTTGGGGATCCCTGTAACAAGGTCACGGCCGTTGACTGGGATGTCATCGGGGGGATTGTCGAGGTCCTTCAATGCGGCGCCGATCTGGATCTTGATCTGTTCGGCCGTTCTTTCCCCGATCAGCAGACTGTGGTAGCGGCGAAGGGCTTCCATGATATCCGCGGTGAATTCATCCCCGGCGATGCGGATGGACTGGTCACAGACGATACCGGCGAGTGCGATGACGGTGATACCGGTGGTACCGCCGCCGATGTCGATGATCATGTTGCCGACGGGTTCTTCCACATCGATACCGATACCCAGTGCAGCAGCCATCGGCTCGTGGATGAGGTAAACCTCTTTTGCTCCCGCCTGTTCGGCGCTATCCCGGACGGCTCTTTTTTCAACTTCGGTGATGCTGGAAGGTATGCAGATCATCATTCTCCAACTGGGGGGGAACAGCGGCTTCTTTGGATAGATCATTTTGATCATTTCCCGGATCATGAGCTCGGCTGCATTGAAATCCGCGATAACGCCGTCTTTCAGGGGACGGACAGTCCGGATGCTCTCATGCGTCTTTTCGTGCATCATCAGGGCGCGTTTGCCTACGGCCAGCACGTTCTTGGGATTATTACGATCCAGGGCTACGATACTCGGCTCATTGACCACAATTTCGTCGTTATGTATAATCAGGGTATTGGCGGTACCCAGGTCCATGGCTATTTCTTGCGTAAGGAAATTGAATAATCCCATTTTGTGTATAGGTCAGATTTTAAGTTACGATCAGTGGCCTGTCGGCCAGCGAGTGAACTTCGCCCCTCAACACTGTTGAGGGACTCGTTCGTACCCTTGCGGGTACGTTCGCTTTTGTGTCAGCAAAATTGAAGGAAATAATTTGAATTAACAAGGTGAAACCCTTGATTTACCGGATTATTTTCCACAGACCTTTATCTTCCAAATTTTTTTTTCCTCCAGGGTAAAGCCTGACATCAAAACGACAAAACTTTCTCCATCGTATCCCGGGAGGGCAATAAAAAATGAAGGCATGCCTTTTTCATCATCCTGCGACAAAGCCCAGTCGTCTTTCCATCTCCGGGTCGAGTTGCGGCAGTCTTTTCCTTTCAATGAGAAAGCTGGTCAGCGCGGCGATCTCCCGGAAGAGGTGGTGGCGTTCGAGGGCAGATCCCAGATAATCTTTGCCGGTACTGCCTCCTGTGCCGATGCGTGTCCCGATCATCCGGTGGACCATGCTCATATGGCGATAGCGCCAGGTACTGAGCTGTTCGTCTATCTCCAGTAGTTGATGCAGTACCTGGAAGGGTAGCTGCAGTAGGGGGTATCCCCGATAGAGCATGATAAAGAGCGCGGCACGACAGGCGGCGGGAGAGAGGGAGCGGTCGCCGGCAAGAGGACGTTCGGTGGAACGGCCGATATTAGAAGCGTCAGCGCTGTGGTCCGGCAGGTCAGGAATGGGGCCTTCCAGCACAGTATCAAAATATTCCAGGTTGCCCTTTTCCACATCGGTCAGGCTCTGCTGGTAGCGAAGCCGGTAATCCGACCAGAAGTTGCTGGAGGCCGGTGCATCGAAGAATGGCATCCGTTCTAACCAACTGTTCAGTAATTGAAGGAGGGAGGGCTGGTTCTCTCCTGCCTTTATCCGTTCGATCTCGGGCTGACGGAGTTGGGACAAATAATACTGTTTCCCGAACCGATGCTCGTATTTCAAACCCAGTCTGGCTTCCAGCAGCTTGAACTGCCAGCTCTGAAATCCGGAAGCCGGCCGTAGCTTGTCACGGAAATCCAGGAAGTCCATCGGTGTCATGGTCTCCATGATATCGATCTGATGCACCAGCACCTTCAGGATGGTGGCGCAACGCGATAGCCGGTGAACGATGGTCTGTAATTCGGGAGAATTGTCGTTGAGGGCAGGTTGTCCCAGGATACCGATGACGGATTCCGTCTCGAACAGCAGCTGGTGAAACCAGAGTTCGTAAGCCTGGTGAATAACGATAAACAACATTTCATCATGGGCTGGCTGTCCCTGCCTGTCGCTTTCGGGGTGTTGGGCGTCCAGGATCTTATCCAGTTCGAGGTAGTCGCTGTAATGCATAAGGTGTATTTTATAAGAACTCAAAGCCAATATCCCGCCGGTAATAGATGCCTTCGTAATCGATCTTTTCGAGGACATCTCTGGATTTATCGACTGCTTCGTACACGGTCTCCGCAAAGGAGGTGACGCAGAGTACCCGGCCACCGTTGGTGAGGACGGCGTCCTTTTCCGCCCGGGTGCCGGCATGAAAGATGAGGGAGTCTTCAGTAAGGGGCTGATCGAGACCGGTGATGGGCAGTCCTTTTTCATAGCTGCCGGGATACCCGCCACTGACGGCTACAATGGTACAGGCCGTGCGATCGTCGGTTTGTATTGTCCGTTCATTCAACCGTTGCTCCGCGACAGCTGTGAATAGCTCCACCAGGTCATTTTTCAGGCGTGGTATCACTACTTCGGTCTCGGGATCGCCCATCCGGCAGTTGTATTCAATCACATAAGGATCTTCCCCTACTTTGATCACCCCGATAAAAACGAATCCCCGATAATCGATCTCCTCTGCCGAAAGTCCGTTGATAGTAGGTATAATGATCCGTTGGGTGATCTTGTCCATGAAGACGGTATCGGCAAAGGGTACAGGGCTGACGGCGCCCATGCCGCCGGTATTCGGTCCTTTATCGCCTTCGCCCACCCGCTTGTAATCTTTTGCCTCGGGGAGGGTGAGATAATGCCGGCCGTCCGTCAGCACGAATACGGACAGTTCGATACCCGACAGGAATTCTTCTACGACTACTGTATTGCCGGCTTCGCCGAATTTATTTCCCTGCAGCATCAATTCGAATTCGGCCACCGCCTCCACGTGGCTCTGGCAAATCAGCACGCCCTTACCGGCAGCCAGGCCGTCGGCCTTCAGCACGATAGGCAGCGAATGCTCGTGAAGGTAAGCGATACCTTCCGTATAGCTGCTACTATTGAATTCGCGGTAAGCGGCGGTAGGGATCTGGTGGCGGTCCATGAATTGCTTGGAAAAGGATTTACTGCCTTCCAGTCGGGCGCCGGAGGCGGAAGGGCCGATGACGGGAATGGATCGCAGTGCGGGGTTGACAGTGAAAAAATCGACGATACCCCTGACGAGAGGCTCTTCCGGTCCAACGACCACCATTCCGATGTTTTCCGCGATACAGTATGCCCCTACGGCTTCGAAATCCAGCGGGGAAAGGTTGATATTGACGCCGCACCCGGAAGTGCCGGCATTGCCGGGTGCAATAAACAAGGAGGAGCAATGCGGGCTTTGAGCCAGCTTCCATGCCAGGGCATGCTCTCTTCCACCAGAACCTAAGAGTAGAATTTTCATATATAGATGTCAAATAAGTGTACCCGGGGTTCGGGGTTGGAGCTAATCAGGCCCCGAAATTCGAATTTCAGACGCATATTGTGAAAAAGAATTTAGAAGCGGCAATTATCCGGGTGACTGTTATTGGCAAATCGGGCCACGGGCAGAGCTTCGGCAAGGCTTCGTCCCTCGCCTTCCCTCGCTCGTACCCTTCGCCTTCGCTCGGGTAGGCCGAAGGCCCATCATTAGCGGATGGGTGGCCGGCGTAATTTTTCGCAAAACGCCGGCCACCCGAAATTTTCCTTATTTTAGGTGCTAATTTTTGAAACGCATGAGTCTAGCCACCCCTGTTAAAGGCCGTCATCCCCGGGCCCTCTATGTTCTCTTTTTGACGGAAATGTGGGAGCGCTTCGCGTATTATTTACTGGCAGGTATCCTGCTGCTGTATCTGAAGGACGGCAAGCAATTCACCCCGGAGAGGGCTGCAGACGTAACGGGCTCTTTTCTAGCATTGATCTGGCTGCCGCTCTTTATTGGCGGGATGATCGCCGACCGGTATTTAGGCTACATCAAATCCATTTTCATCGGCGGCAGCCTGCTGGCAGCAGGTTACCTGGGCCTCATCCTGCCGGGAGACACGGCGATGTTTGTCTCACTCGGTCTGATCATCTGCGGAAATGGTTTTTTCAAGCCCAATATCAGTACTCTGCTGGGTAATATATATAATAGAGAAGATCTGAAGCCTTTAAAGGACAATGCCTATAATATCTTTTATATGGGCATCAATATAGGCGCGCTTGTTTGCAATTTTGCAGCCGCCTATCTACGCAATAAATATGGTTGGGGGTATGCTTTTGGAGCGGCTGGTATCGGAATGATCATCGGTCTGATCAATTTCGGGTCCAATCTGAAACATATCAGGGAAGGAGATGTCCGCAGGGAACCGCAAAAGGGGGATATGAACCTGTCACAGATCCTGCTGTATGTATTCGTTCCGGGAATCATTGCAGCGATAATCGGCTTTTACGTGCCCGGCAAGTTGTTCCACACGACCTTCATGGGCAGTCCGGCCAGTGATGCCTTCGTCTTCGCGTGCATCCCGGTGATCGCCTTTTTCCTGTCGATCTGGATAAAAGCCCGGGGGGAGGACAAGAAAGGCGTCGGCGCGTTACTATTCATCTTCATGGTTTCGGTCATTTTCTGGGCCATCTATTATCAGAACTTCACCGCCTATACATTATGGGCAGAACAGCATACTGACCGGACGATATCCAATCACTTCGTGGAGAAGGGGGCTGATTTCATGGGACAGCTGCAGCAGGTGAATACTACGCCGCGGAAGGTTATGCTGGTGAATGATTGTCTCGTTCCCGTTAAGGATGACAGCGGAAATCTTCGAACCACCTTAGGTCCGGACCCTTATTTCAACAATATACCCAAATCGGAATGGCCGGCGCCGGGTCAGAATGTCAAGCTGGTCAACACGGAGCTTTTCGAGTCCATCGGACCGCTTTTCATTGTCACGCTGACACCCCTGCTGGTGGCCCTGTTCCAATATCTGCGAAAAAGGAACAGAGAGCCGAGTACGGCCAGCAAATTCGGCATTTCGCTATTCCTCTCGGGGCTTTCTTGTATCGTGATGCTATTCGCAGTACTGTCGGTGCCCTCTATTTATCAGGTCAAGGTATCGCCGGGCTGGCTTTGGGGAACGTATTTCGTGATCACCGCCGCGGAGATCTTTATAAGCCCGATCGGGTTGTCGCTGGTGTCCAAGCTGGCGCCGGCGCGGCTGACTTCTTTATTAATGGGCGGCTGGTTCCTGACCATGTCACTGGGCAGTAAGGTCGCGGGGCTGATGACCAGCAGTTGGGACAAGTTCCCCGACAAACGGGTCTATTTTATCATCTGGTTCATTGCCGCGTGTATTGGCGGCGCGCTGATCTTCAGCCGGATCCGGTCGCTAAACCAGGTGTTACGCGAAAAAACAGGCGAGGCGTAAATCTACGGCCAACGAAGCATTATTATTCAAGGCATCGACGGATGCTCCATTAACCAAAACGATTCTCATGGCTTCAAAGCAATTCCAACCTTTCGTCCCGGCAGAAACGCAGATGAAAGAATTTACGTTCAAGGCCGTGCTGATGGGCAGCATCTTCGGCATCCTGTTCGGCGC
>JAMFSL010000202.1 GCA_026225275.1 Puia dinghuensis | reverse complement strand
GTATAAGGCCCCGGCTGATCGGTGACGTTCCCCTCGATCACATATACGGGCGGCGCCGTACGCAAATCGAGCTGAACCACTTTCGTACAGGATGTCAAAATAAAACAAGCTATTATCATTAATCTGTAGGTCATGATGTTAGAATTTGATGTTATAGGAGATAGCGGGCACGATGCCGAACAAAGATGTTCTTACAGCTTGTGTCTGATCCGGATTGCTCGGGTCTTGTCGGAAATTGATAAAATAGGCATTCATCCGGTCGTAAGCATTGTAGATCGAGAATTGCAGTTCCTGTGAATAGAGTTTTTTCTTTTTGAGCTGCATTGTCGCGCTCAGGTCCAGCCGGTGATAAGCGGGCATCCGATACCCATTGCGTTCGGCATAGTAATAGACAACCCGCTCCCCTGCCGTGTATTTTCCGCTCGGATAGCTCACAGGATTGCCGGTGTAATAAACCCAATCGGCGCTGAAAGTCCATTTCGGATTAAAATGATAGATTCCCACGACGTCCACGCTGTTCGTCCTGTCCTGCGTGGCATCATACCAATGCCCACCGTTGATGCCATCGATCTGCAATTGCGATTTGGACAGCGTATAACTGACCCACCCCGTTAGTTTCCCCTTATTCTTCTTCAGCTGCCCTTCGATCCCATAAGCGCGCCCCTTACCATATAACAATTCGGTCTCGACAATATCGGTCAGTTCCAGATTGGCGCCATCCCGGTAGTCGATCTGGTGTTGCATCTGTTTGTAATAGGTCTCCGCACTCCAGCTATACATATGGTCCTGCGACTCCCGGTAATAGCCCACCGACCACTGGTCCACAATTTCGGGTTTGATATTATTATTGGTGAGCGCCCAGCGGTCCGTCGGCAAACTGGTCGCTGAATTGGCGAGCAGGTGCACATTCTGCGTATTCCGGCCATAAGAGAATTTGACGGTCTGAAAATTGTCGATCTGGTAGCCTACAGCCAACCTTGGCTCGGCGGCCAGGTAATGCACGACCTGCTGACCAGGGCGGGAGTGCATAGTATCGGTTACATTCCCCATCCCATCGACGTTATAAAAATTCCCCGGTCCGAATACCCCAAAATCGGTCAACCTTAGCCCATAAGAAACGGTAAGGCCCCCGCCGAGCTTCCAGTCGTCGCCTGCAAAAACAGCATTTTCCCAGCCACGGCGCGTCTCATAGGTCGTATCGTCAAGGCCACTCCCGGCCCCGGCCTTCAACACGCCGGGTTCTATCACATGGTATATCGAGTTCAATCCAAATTTTATCGTATGCGATGGCCCCGCAAACCAATCCCATTCCTGTTTGAATGCATAGTCGTTCAGCCGCGAATCGACCTCATAAGAGCTTGCATTGTTATACACCGTCGTCCAGGTGTCATAATTGCTGACTGAAAAAGTAGTATTGCTGAATAGCCGGCGCCCGAAAACATGGTTCCACCGAAGCGACCCTATCTCATTCCCCCACTTCAGTCCGAATTCATCATGAACGCCCAGGTTATCCCGGCCCATATACCCGGAGGCATAGAGATGATCCTTGTTGCCCATCGAGAAATTGAGTTTGGCGTTCAGGTCGTAAAAACCAATGTTGTCCTTGTCGATTGTGGAATCGCCCGACAGGCGAAGCACAGTATTGATGCTGGTGGTCCTGCCCGCCACCAGAAAAGAGGACTTTCCTTTGTCAATCGGCCCTTCCAACTCACCGCTGACGGCTATCACTCCAAGGTCCAGGTTCCCATGTAACGCCTGGTTGTTCCCGTCGTTCATGGTGACGTCTACTACCGACGATAGCCGGCCTCCAAACGAGGGTGGCATGAACCCCTTATACAAGGACACATCCTTGACCGCATCGGAATTGAACGTGGAAAAGAAACCCAGCAGATGCGCCGGGTTATAGACGGTCGCGCCATCCAGCAGGATCAGGTTCTGGTCAGAAGCGCCGCCGCGCACATAAAATCCGGTGTTTCCGTCTCCCGCTGGTATCACTCCCGGCAACAGCTGAATAGTCTTCAAAACATCCTTCTCGCCCATCAGCACAGGAATATCATGCATGCTCGACATGGTCAGCCGTTCGAGTCCCATCTGTGTACCGGATAATTTCCGGTCCTTGCCGCCGGTGACGACTACTTCTCTCAGTTGGGCGCTGCCCTCCTCCAACTGTACGTCGAGGTTGGTGTTATCCTTAAGGGCGACCGGGATCGTCTGCGTTTTCATCCCTACGCTGGATATTACCAGCGAATAATCCCCTTCCGGAAGGGTAAGCGAAAAAAAGCCATAGGCATTGCTGGTAACTCCCGTCGTCTGACCGGCCACCATTACGCTGGCATGAATGATGTTTTCGCCGCTACCTCTGGTGCGAATGGTACCGCTGATCGTGTACCGGGTCTGTGCAAAAGAAAATTGAGAAAGCCACAAAAAGCATAAAGTCATAAAAGTCTTCATCATGGTATGTTTTACCTGATCAAGACAACCCATGCCGTCAATACCCCCACGCTGTTTTAAAAAAGATTTATTCCGGCGCAAACACCGACCCATCCGTTGGTACGCCTGTCTGCAAAGAGAGATTGGATTCCCTTTTCGGGAATTCCCAGTTGCTGTGCTGCGGAAAGCTGCCCTGGCGCCGCAAGGTAAAAAGAGAAGCAGGGACCCGCAAATAATTCAATCTTCTTCCATAGCCGGCAAGTCAATACCGGCCGAAGTCGATCGATCATCCCGAACCCGTTCCAATGCTCGTTATACAACTCTTCTGCGCTCACCTCTCCATAGATTCCCCATCGCGGAGAAAAAGCATGCGTCCACCCCAGGCCATAACCAATAGAGTAGACCTTTTTAGCGTTCCAGGGATTATATCCCGCTATTAAGATATTGTTTAGCGACTTACTTCCGACACGGTATTCCGCGCTAAGCCCGGTCACGTCCGTTGCAGACAGAGAAAACTGCCGTACTCCGCCGTGCCTTATGATATTCAGCAGGCCGATACTATAACCATCAGATGTATCCGCTACATTGATCAATCCGATCTGCACGCCCTTCAGATAACGCGCACGGTTTTCCAATGCCGCTAATTGCAATCCCCGCATCGTATCCCGGCACACATTGATGGTCCCGGCGATCTGTGCGCCGCTTGCGTTCCCCTTCACTACATTGGAGATGCCTGCTACCTGAATGCCCCGCATCGAACCCAGGACAAAATTCATCGCACCGGCCATTTGCGCACCTTCCACCTTGCCGCCCACATCGTTGACGATCCCGGCTGCCTGCACCCAACGGACATCTTTCTTGTCGATATTGAAACAGCCTGCCACTTCGACTACATTCACCCCGGCATTATAACCGCCGATCAGGTTAATCGAATAGCTGTTGGTAACCTGTCCGCTGAGCCGTCCATGATTTCCCAGCCAGGGCACCAGCGAAACCTGAACATCGCTGGTAGTAAAAAAATGTGCCAGGTTCAGTGCCTGCATTTTTTGCCGGTAAGTCAAAAAGTGACTTCCCAACCACGAACGCTCTACGTTGTTGGAAGAGACAACCACCGGCGATAATTCTGCAGGCATTACGGCCGAAAGTGGTATCCGCACGCCCTGGTCAAAGCCAGGGTCGATCAGGATGCTCGTATCTGCATACCATTCCTTGCTGATGGTGACGTTCGGGACGGCGGAGCGTATCTTTAGCCGAAGCCTGAAAAGCCCCTGCTTATCGGTGAGCGTACTCTGAAAACCTTCTCTTGTATAAACAGTAGCATTGGCAATACCTATTCCCGTATGGCCGTCAACGATATATCCGCTGAGCACATAGCTGCGCTCAGCCTGTCCATCCAGGTTGCGTCCTGCGTCGTTGCTGTTTCGCAGAATGATCAGGTAACTCCCATGCAGGACATAGGCATAACCTGTGCCGAGCAGCTTGTCCAGCATTGCCCGTACGGTGACTCCATGAAACACTCCCGATACCAGGCTGTCTCCACGAATGATGCTGCTATTGTAAGAAAACCGGAATTCGCGTCCGCTCAGGCTGTCGAGCACCTGCGCCAGGGGTATCTGGTGTACTTCGAAAGAGATAACCCTGTCCAGCGGCATCTGTGCGCGAACGGTCACAGGCAGGGCCAGCATTAGGCAGACAATCCACGGCGAACCTATCTTTTTCCAGGTACTCAATACTTATTTTTTCAGGAAAATTTCCGTTCCGTTATGCGTCAGGTTAAGTCCCAGGGTCTGGGTGACAACCCCGAGCAGGCTGTCAAGCGATTCGTTGAGGAAGGTGGCGGTCAGCGGAAGGTCCCGGATGCCTTTATCTTCGATGACGATATGAGCTCCATAGGCTTCGTTCAGCACATCCACCAGCTTCCACAGGGGTGTTTTCCGGCACACAAACTCCTTCGTGACGTAGTAGCGGTAGAGGTCGTCGGCCGAAGGCATTGTTCGCGTGGCGGCAGGATCATCCGGTATGACTACCCTTTCCCCCGCACCTGCCTCAATGACGGCACCCCCATTCGTGATCTCCACTTCCCCGGTTGCAACGGTCACCTCAATCTCGCCTGGCCTGACCTTTACATTAAAGCTGGTGCCTATGTCGCGGATCGTGAGCCCCTTCAGCCGGACGATAAATGGCTGCTTTGCCCGGTGAACGACCTCGAAAAACCCTTCTCCTTTTAAGCTCACCTCCCGCTGATCCTCCTTGAACCGCTGCGGGTAGACAAGGGAAGAATGCTTATTCAGCGTCACCCTCGTGCCATCGGGCAAAGTATCGGTACGCGTCATTGCTGTCGTCTGCAGGGACAAAAGCTGGTTCCCGTTATTTACCGCATCTTTCTTAACGATCAACAGCCATGCTAACGGCCCCGACAGGAGCAATATTGCAGCAGCCGCCATCCAGGGCCGGGAAAAACGTTGCCTCCGCTCCATGGGAACAACAAACCCTAAACGCGGGGCGGGGAACCGCTCACTTCTCCGGAACCTCTCCCAAGCAGCCGATTCATCCGGAGCAGCATTCGGTGCCAGCCGTCCGGTGTCCACCCATATCCGTTCAAAATCCTCGGAATAACGCCTGTTGGCTGCATCGGCGGCTTTCCATGCATCCACCTGTGCCCGCTCGCTTGCCGTTGCCTCACTCAGGAGGCATTTTACGAGCAAGCGGTCCATATCCGGGTTCGGGTTATTTCTCATGCTATCGTTTTATGAATTCAGTAAAAATAAAATCATCAGGGATAAATAAGGTATTAGTTTTAGACGAAGAACCCGGAGCGCTTTACCCATCTGGTTCTCTACAGTTTTCACGGATAGGCCAAGCCGATGGGCAATTTCCTGGTATTTTAAGCCTTCGAACCTGCTGAGCTGAAAAATGGTCCGGCACTGTTGTGGCAGTTCTGTAAGCGCCTGATGCAATCGGGCCTCCAGTTCGCGATAGCCGCTATTTTCCCCGGAAGAGCTACTCTTGTTCATATGATGAAGCGCAAAACGCTGGTATTCGGATCTGACTCGTTGATGTTTACGGTGGTTCAGGCTCTCATGATAAACGGAACGGTACAGATAAGCCTCCAGCGAGGTCTCGATGCTGATCCTCTCCGCCCGTTCGTACAATTTGACGAAAACGATCTGGACGATCTCTTCGGCCAGGTCGCTATCCCGCAGGATGGTACATGCATAGGCATGCAATCCCTTGAAATGGGTTTTGAACAATTGCTCGAATGCCTGGTCGCTTGTCTGGTTTAGTTGTTTCAATGGACCTAAGTGCCTGATTTCCATTCCTGAATCTTAAAAGGGCTTAAAAATACTACTTGCATCCCAAGATGTACCCTTTTAATAAAGACAACCGGGTGATGTTTTACCCCTACGCGGGGAAAAGAAATAAATGGAAGGGGGATGGGGAGTGGTTAAAGGCAGTTGACTTTTCCCAGTTCGATCAATTCGACGAGGTTTTTGACATTTAGTTTCTGGGTAGGGTGCGGGCGGATTAATCTCCGGTGGGAATAATTTCTTTGGTTTCGACCATCAGCATGACTGTCTTTTTAGGTGCTCTTGTCCGGTGTAATACTCCTTTGGAGATGGTGAATCCCTCTCTGGGATTGAGTTCTATCGTTCGGTCTTCCAGATCGATCAATAGCTGGCCATCGATGACATAAAAAAATTCATCATCGTTGTCATGTTTGTGCCAGTGATATTCGCCTTCGATTATTCCAACCCTGATGACGCTATCATTGACCTGGGTGAGAGTTTCGTTGTACCACTTATCTGTACATTCACTGACCAGCTGGTTGATGTCGATTTTTTGCAGGTGGTCGAACCTGACGTCTAATTTGGTGACGTAGGGATATTCATTTTCCATTTCGGATAGTTTAAGCCCGATAAATATAGGTAAAACCCGGGGGAGTGATCCATTTTTGATTTAATTTACCTGACTGTTATCCATTTTTAATCATTGAATATGCTAAAATCACTCGCCCTTTCCGCTGTTTTATTCCTGGGGTTATTGCAAGCCGGCGCGCAGACACTCACTATGCCCCCGGAGATACAAAAGGCCTACGATAATGGTACACGGTCACTGAGTGGCAAGCCGGGAAAGAAATACTGGGAAAATCATGGGCGTTATACTATTTCCTTAACGGTAATGCCGCCCGACAATACTATCAGGGGCGTTGAGCAAATCATCTATTCCAATAATAGTCCCGATACGCTGACGAGCCTGAATATGAAACTAATCGTGAATGTTCACCGCAGCGGCGGCCGGGGCGGCCCCGCCGATACGTCAGCCGGGATGAAGATTGACGAGATCATGATACGGGGAACCAAAACGGCCTGGGATAATAATGGAGCCATTACTACCAATCAAATGGTGAATTTGTCCGAGCCGTTAATGCCCCATGATTCGATAAAGCTCGACATTACCTGGCATTATAATCTGTCGCACAGGCGCGGACGTGATGGTATCATTGATTCAACCAGTTTTTATATCGCTTATTTTTATCCGCGTGTATCGGTATATGATGATTACAAAGGTTGGGACATACAGCCGCATACGGGTGCATTAGAGTTTTATAACGACTTTAATGACTATAATTTAAATGTAACTGTCCCTGCAAACTTCATTGTATGGGCTACCGGCAGTTTGCTGAATCCATCGGAGGTGCTGCAGCCTGCATTCGCCGACCGTTTGAAGCAATCGATGACCAGCGATTCCACGGTACACGTTGCGACCCAACAGGATCTGGCTGATAAAAAGATCACTACACAAAATGCCAATACCTGGAAATGGTCAGCCACTAATGTAAGCGATATGGCGATGGGCATCAGCGATCATTATGATTGGGATGCCGCGAGTGTCATTGTTGATAACAAAACACAGCGACGTGTTAGTATGCAGGCGGCTTTCGCGGACTCGTCCGAGGATTTTCATCATTCTGTTCAGTTTGGTAGAAATTCGTTAGCCTGGTTTTCGAATAACTGGCCGGGTATTCCCTATCCTTATTCGAAATCAACCGCTTTTCAGGGATTTGCAGATATGGAATACCCCATGATGATCAACGACAGCCATTCTCCTGACCTGGTTTTTGCCGAATTGGTGCAAGATCATGAACAGGCACATACCTACTTTCCTTTTTATATGGGTACTAATGAAAGCCGTTACGCCTTTATGGACGAAGGTTGGGCAACCACTTTTGAATACCTGATCGGCATTGCCGAAAGGGGGCAGAAGGTTGCCGATGACTTTTATAAATCGTTCCGGGTCACGAGATGGATCCACGGGGCACATGACAAAGAAAATCCTATTATCACACCCAGCCCGGACGTTACCTTTGGCGGCGGTAATAATGCCTATGGCAAGCCGTCGCTGAGCTATCTTGCTTTAAAAGATCTGCTTGGCGATAAATTATTTAAGAAGGCATTGCATACCTATATGGATAACTGGAATGGTAAGCATCCCATCCCCTGGGATTATTTTTATTCAATGAAAGAGGGCTCAGGAAAGGATCTGGATTGGTTTTTTTATAACTGGTTCTATACTCCCAGCTATATCGATCTTG
>JAMFSL010000201.1 GCA_026225275.1 Puia dinghuensis | reverse complement strand
CATTTTGGGCATCATCGAGAGTATCGGCGAGACGGTCCGCTGGCTGGGTAGCAACCCTCCACCGGATCTCATTCTAATGGACATCCAGTTGGCGGACGGCAGCAGTTTTGAGATCTTTCAACGGACGCAGGTATCGGTCCCGGTTATTTTTACGACGGCTTTTGATGAGTATGCGATTAAGGCTTTTAAGGTTAATAGTATTGATTATCTGTTGAAGCCGATTGATAAGGAAGAATTGGCGGCGGCGTTGGTCAAGTTCGATACGCTGCGTGGGATGTCAGTACCCGACAACCTGCAAAAATTAATGGAACAAATAAAAGCTCCGGTTCGATATCGAGATCGGCTCATGATCAAAACCCACGATGGACTGAAAAGTATCGAGACCAAACAGATCGCTTATATCAAAGCACTCGACAAGCTTCTTTATATTTATACCTTTTCGGGTCAGGTGCACATCCAGGATGAATCGCTGGAGGAACTGGAGAGTTCGCTCGATCCGGCCACCTTCTTCCGGCTCAACCGAAAATATATTGCGCACATCGATGCGCTGGAAAAGATCCTGACCCAGTCGAGTGGAAAGATCAGGGTAGAGCTGAAGCATTGCAAGGACGATGATATTTTTATCAGCCAGACGCGGGCGGCTGATTTTAAAGCGTGGTTGGATAAATGAAGGCTATTATAGGGAATGATTGGAGAACATGTAGCTGGCATTTCGCTTGTCGCCGATTTTTTTCAAGATGAGGTTTTCAACCTTTCACTCTTACTCTGAGCCCGGCTAGTATCCTGGGCCCAGTACAAAATGACTAAAAGCAATCAGCAAAAACGTAGCGACGGAAAGTAACTTCATATAGATGGTGGGTATTGATCCAGCTTTTTTTGACTAAAAAGTTCCCTGTCCAATTGATCAACACCTTGTTTAAATTTATTCAGATTGTGTGTTGTTTCCATTTCCGTTTTTATACATTGATAGTTTCATATGATACTATCAAATCTACATAAGAAAAGATAAATAAGGGGAAATTAGTACATTGCGGGGTACCAAAACTATAGCCCCATTGCCGGAAAGGCCCCCGCATACAAGAAACTTTTCCCGTTTACCCGATGAAGCAACGATCCTTGAGCGGGCTGCTGAAGGGGATCAACAGGCGTATGGCCGGCTCTATACTTTTTACTATCCTCACCTCTACACTTCCCTCGCCTTCCTTTCCCGGTCTCATGAAGATGCACAGGAGATCATCCACGAGGTTTTCCTCAAAATCTGGAAGGCCAGGGAGTCGCTGATCCTGGTCCGGTCTTTCGAGGATTATGCCTATACTCTTGCTAAGAATTTGCTGTTCAACCTACTGAAGAGAAAGAAAACAGGCCGCCGGGTCATGGAAAACCTTGTCGATGCCGGGATCAGCGATGCGGGACCTGCGCCCGACCAGGCGCTGCTGTTCAAACAATACTACCAGGCAGCACTGGCTGCCATAGATCAGTTGCCCGAACATCGGCGCAGGATATTCCAATTGCGCACGCAGGAAGGTCTTACGCTGGAGGAGATCGCCGTCGAAACGGGCATTTCCCGCTCGGCGGTGAAAAAACATTTATATGCCGCCATCGAATCCGTGAAGCAATACCTGCGGCAACACATGGGTGATGTCCTGCTGGTGGTCTTTTTTTACTTTTTTTAAAAAAAACCCGTTTTGGGGTGTCCATTTCATTCGGTGGATGGTCAGTCAATGGGTCTAATCTTATGGGTACAGAAAAAATCATCGCCTTAATCGAGGGTTACGGAGCCGGTACGCTGACCCCGGAGGAAGAAACAGCCTTTCTGCAATGGTACACTGCAGCTGGCCTGGAGGAATTCCATGCCTTGCTGGCCCAATGCAAAAACCTTCCCTCGCAGCTAGCCTGGTACCCGGATATGCCGGCGGAGCTCCAGGCCCGGTTGGGGCAGGATGTCCGCGAGATCGCCGCCGCGGAGCAGTCTGAGCCTCCCCGCAGGATACCCTTGCTGCGGCCGTGGTGGGCCGTGGCTGCCGCCATCGTCCTGTTGCTGGCGGGGGGCTGGTATTTCCAGGTGCACCGTCAACACGATACACCCCTGGCGTCGGCGCAGAAAGGCATCGGGGGTGACATAGGGCCGGGCACCACGAGGGCGGTCCTCACGCTGGCCGATGGCACCCGCATCACGCTTGACAGCGCCAGGAACGGGCAGCTGGCGATGCAGGGAAAGACGACGATCAGCCATCAGAACGGCGTGGTCACCTATAAAGATCCCGGCGGGCGCGCCGGTGCGGGCGATGCAGCCGCGCATAACGGGAAACCCGGAGAACTTATATACAATACGCTGACGACCAGCCCGGGTGAGCAATCACCGCCTGTGACCTTATCAGACGGCACGCGGGTTTGGCTCAATGCCACCTCTTCGATCCGTTACCCTGTGGAATTTACGGGCGATACGCGAACGGTAACTGTCACGGGCGAAGCCTATTTCGAAGTGGCCAAAGATGCGGCGAAGCCTTTTTTCGTGCAGGTGAGGGATCTGACCGTGGCGGTGTTGGGTACGGATTTCAATATCAACGCCTATGCCGATGAACCGGCGATTAGGACGACGCTGCTGACGGGAAGTGTGAAGGTACTGTTCGGTCGCCACGCGGGAGGAATGCAGGCCGGCCGGCTCTTGTTGCCGGGCCAGCAGGATCAGGCGATGAGTGGGACCGACAAGGTCACCACGGTGGACGTCGACCAGGTAATGGCCTGGAAGAACGGGCTGTTTAATTTCGATCATGCGGACCTGGCCACAGTGCTGCGGCAGCTGGCCCGGTGGTACGCGATCGACGTGCGATTTGAAGGCCACGCGCCGCCACGAACCTTCCATGGGAAGATGACAAGGGATCTGAACCTGTCGCAGGTGATCGCCGTGTTGCAGGAAGTGGGCGTGAAGTTCAGGCTCGAAGGGAGAACGCTGATCGTCGAATAGTAGCATGTTTTGCCGGCCCAAGCCGGCATTCAGATAAGGGTTATCCATAAAAAAACCGGAAACGTTGGAAGCGCCTCCGGCCAAAGTATGGGTAATCCCGAACCAAACAAAGTCTCGCCAGACTGCTTATTCAATCACCCAAACTCTGCTAAGGTATGGAATTTAAGGCTGTTCGTGTTATGCAATTAACGTCTATTTTACTGCTGGGCGCCTGTTTGCAGGTTACTGCCGCCGTCCGTGCTCAAACGGTCAGTTTCTCCGGAAAGGACGTCCCCCTGGAAAAGGTGTTCGTTTCCGTTGAAAAGCAAACCGGTTACGTTTTCTTTTTCGATGAGGCCATTTTGGCCGAGGCCAAACCCGTGACGATCCAGGCGAGCCGTATGCCGCTGGACGTATTCCTCAACACGGTGCTGAAAGAGGAGGGCCTGAAGTTCTCTTTTCAGAATAAGACGATCGTGATCTCCCGCAGACCGCCCGATCCGGCGCCTGCGGCCCCGCCCAAGGATGCCTCATCAGAGCCACCTTCGGATTTGCATGGGCGTGTGACGGACTCGGCCGGGAATCCCCTGGCCGGCGCGTCAGTGGTAGTGAAGGGAACGAAACAGGTGTTTTCGACGAATGACAGGGGAGATTTTATCCTGAAAGGGGTCACGGGAACTGCCGTCGTGGTGGTCTCTTATATCGGGTTTGAGTCAAAGGAGGTGACCCTGAGCGGGAAGGAGGCTTTTACGGTCGGGATCCAGCTGCGGCATAACAATAGCCCGCTGGATGACGTGATGGTCATCGGCTATGGTACGACCACCCGGCGGCTGAGCACGGGGTCGGTGAGCAAGGTTTCGACGGAGCAAATAGAGGAGCAGCCGGTGTCCAACCCGATCCTGGCGTTGGAAGGAAGTGTGCCCGGCCTCTTTATCACCCAGACGGCAGGGTATGAAGGCGCCAACATGACGGTGACAATCAGGGGGCAGAACAGTCTGAATTCCACTACTCCCCTCAATTCCAGCGCTCCCCTCTACGTCATAGACGGCATTCCGTTTGGCAGTACGCCGGTGGAGCAGTCGGCAGGCGCTTATGGAGGCGGCTTTGGGTTCAGTCCGTTGAATACTATCAGCCCGGCCGATATCGAGAGTATCAGTATCCTCAAGGATGCGGATGCGACGGCCATTTACGGGTCGAGAGGGGCCAACGGCGTTATCCTGATCACCACCAAAAAAGGCAAGAACGGCAATACGAAACTCAGTGTGGACCTCAGCGGCGGCGATGGTAAGGTAACCAGGCTGATGCCGATGATGAATACGGCGCAGTACCTGAATGTCCGGAAGCAGGCCTTTGCCAATGACGGCGTTACACCTACCGTGGCCAATGCGCCCGACCTGATGTTGTGGAGCCAGACGGCCAATACTAATTTCCCCAAGCTGCTGATCGGCAATACGGCGCACCAGAGCAATGCCGCACTGTCCTTATCGGGCGGGGATGCCTTCACCCAGATCCTTTTCAGCGGCAGCTATCACCGGGAGTCGACGGTCTTCGATACGAAGACGGCGGACGATATCGTGCAGTTCCATCTCAATATGCAGCATAAGAGCCATGATAACCGGTTTGGCACCACGGTATCGGTCAACTACAATGTCGGTGATAATACTGTCCCGAATTATTCGCTCTCGGTGTCCAACTACAGCCTCCCGCCCAACTACCCGTTATATAATCCCAACGGAAGTCTTTATTTTGGTCCCGGCTACACCAATCCGCTGGCGGCTTTCAACAGCAACTACAATCTGCAGAACACCAACCTGCTCGCCAACGCCGGATTCCATTACATGATCTTACCGGGCCTGGACTTCAAGGTCAATGGGGGTTATAACCTCATCGACACGAAGGCCGTCGTTATTACGCCGACCTCGGCCAACAACCCTTTGTACAATGAACCTTCCCTCTCTCAGCTTGGCGATAACTATATCAAGACCTATATCGCCGAACCGACGCTGGACTATACCTACGTTTTGGGAAAGGGCAAGCTGACGGCGCTCGTGGGGGGAACCTACCAGGAGACGCAGACCGTCCAGCCTTATTTCGAGCTGGGCATCTATACGAATCCGGCGCTGGCGACCAGTCTGGGCGCATTGAACGTACTGTTCGAGGAGTCGGGCTACTCGGATTACAAATATGCATCGGGATATGGCCGGCTGGGTTTCGAATGGGATAACAAATACCTGATCAGCGGTAATATCCGCCGGGACGCATCATCCCGCTTCGGGGCGGACAGGGAGTTCGGGAACTTCGGCAGCGTCGCAGGGGCATGGGTGTTTTCGAACGAGTCTTTTTCGAAGGAGCTTTTTCCCTGGCTGAGCTTTGGCAAGCTCAAGACCAGCTATGGCACCATCGGGAACGACATGATCGCGGATTACCTGTATGAAGCCGTATACAATACGATCAGTCCTGCCTACGGCTCGGTCTTCGGGATTGTACCCTCGAACATCGCGAACCCCAATGTTCAGTGGGAGGTCACCAAGAAGCTGGATGCGGCGATCGAGTTGGGTTTTCTCAAGGACCGATTGTTCTTCTCTGCCGATCTGTACCGCAACCGGACGGGCAATTTGCTTGCCGGCAGTCCGCTGCCTACGCAGGCCGGCTTTAGCTCCTATGTGGCCAACCTTCCCGCCCTGGTGCAGAACAAGGGCATCGAGCTGGAACTGACCAGCACCAATATCAAGAACGGTGCATTTACGTGGAGCACCAAATTCAACCTCACCATCCCCCAAAATAAATTGTTAGCCTTTCCGAACCTGGTCAACTCTACTTATGCCAATACTTATGTGATAGGCCAGTCGCTGAACATCATCCCTGCCTTTCATTTCACGGGTTTTACCAACGGCATTGCTCAGGTGGAGGATGTCAACAAGGACGGGGCGATTACCTACGGCCTTGCCGCCAACGGGAAAGGGGACCAGATCATCGCCGGCAATACCGATCCCAAATTTTACGGCGGGATCAGCAATACCTTCAAGTATAAAGGATTCCAGTTGGATTTCCTTTTTCAGGTAGTGAAGAAAAGGGGCTATGACGGGGACGTTGAAAATACCGCGACTCCCGGGCAGAACTCTAACCTGCCCGAGTCCATGTTGAAGATCCCCTTTAAGTATTCCACTACGTTTGGATCGCCCGCCAATGTTGCCTATAGTTATTACGTCGGTTCGGATGCCGCGGTGGGCGATGCCTCCTTTATCCGGTTGAAAAACGTATCGCTGGTTTACAATGTGCCGTCGACATGGATCAGGCATCTGAAGATGCAGACCTTGCAGGCGTATCTCCGCGGGCAAAATCTGCTGACCATCACGCATTACAGGGGACTGGATCCCGAAACCATGGGACTTAGCGTGCCTCCTTTGAAAATGCTGATCGCCGGTATTCGGACCACCTTTTAAATAATTACTATGCAAATCAAACAATTGAAAATAAAATATTGGATCCCTGGCCTGGCCGTCCTGCTGCTGACCACGCTAAACGGCTGTAAGAAATTGATCGCGGTCAATCCGCCCACCACCGAACTGGTCAGTTCGGTCGTTTATACGGACTCCGCCACGGTGCAGACGGCCCTGGTCGGATTATATGCGGAAATGGCCTTTTCCGCTTCGCCCGCCTACCAATACCAAATCAGCACTTTGTGCGGATTCAGCGCGGATGAATTGCAGTACATTGGCAGCACGTACAACCAGTTTATCGATAACGGTATTCCTGTCACGGACGCTAGTGTGGATAATGTCTGGGCTATTTCCTATTCCGTTATTTATGCAGCCAACAGCGTCATCTACGGCGTGCAGAACGGGTCGGGGATGTCGGATAGTTTCAGTAACCAGGCGATTGCCCAGGCGAAGTTCGTTCGGGCGTTCTGTTATTTTTATCTGACCAATCTATATGGAGCGGTACCGCTGGCCCTCACGACCGATGTCGCGCAGAACTCCGTCATGGGACAAACCGCATCCGCCGCTGTGTACCAGCAGATCATTGCAGACCTGCAATTCGCGCAGAGCAACCTGGCGACAGATTATTCCGCCTCCGCCGGTCAGCGGACGATGGCCAATCAATCGGTGGCTACGGCTCTGCTGGCCAGGGTCTACCTGTATACGGGGGATTGGGCGGATGCCGAGGCGCAGGCCACGGCGGTGATAGGAAACGCATCGTTGTACAGCCTGTCGACCAGCGTGGCCACGGTCTTCACGCCTTCCAACAGCGAGGCCATCCTGCAATTCAATAATAGCGCTGACGGATACACGATGTATGCCCAGCAAGTGATACCCAACGCGGTGGCTCTTATTCCGACTTATATTCTGACGTCCCAGCTAGTCAATGCCTATGAGGCCGGGGATCAGCGCAGGGCAGCGTGGCTGGATTCCCTGACCTATAGCGGAACGTTGTATTATTATCCTTACAAGTATAAAAGCCTGGTCTTCGGGGCCAATGCCGAGTACTACACCCTGCTGAGGCTGGCGGAGCTATACCTGATCAGGGCTGAAGCCCGGGCTGAGCAGGGGAATGTCAGCGGCGCACAGGCGGATATTAATGTGATCAGGAACAGGGCCGGCCTGGGGAATACGACTGCCGGCGATCAGGCATCGCTGTTAGCGGCTGTCGCCCAGGAGCGCAGGATCGAGCTGAATTGCGAATGGGGTCACCGCTGGCTGGATCTCAAACGGACGGGCACGGCGAATGCCGTTCTCGGCGCAGAGAAGACAACGTGGACGGCCACGGGCGTACTTTGGCCGATCCCGAGTTCTGAAATAAGTGCCAATTCAAAATTGGTGCAAAACGCCGGATACTAAACTAAAAAATAAAAATATCATGCGACGTTACATTTTGCCGATCCTTTTACTGGCGAGCTTTGCCGGCGTCAGGGCCCAACAAAAGTTTACTATCAAAGGTGAGCTGACAGGCCTCGACAAGGACACGAAGATCAAGCTGTTTTTGTCGATGTCCCATGAATCGTATATCGATTCGACGATGACCCGGCAAGGGAAGTTCGAGTTTACGGGACCGATCGGCGACCCGGCCAAGGCCACCTTGGTACTGGTGGGTGTGGATCTTCAGGATTTCTATTTGTCCGGCGGCGAGACGACGATCAAGGGTCAGACGCTCAAGACCGCGACGATCAGTGGCGGCCAGGCCGAGGTGGATTTCCTGGCGCTAAAGGCAGCTTTGAAACCGGTAGATGACAGTGTGGAGTTTTATAGCAGGCAGATGAGCGCCTATGTCAAGGAGAAGGACACCAATGCGGTGAAATTGCTGCGGCCTAAACTGAAAGCATTCATGCTACTGGGAAACAAGATAGAAGAAGAATTCATCATCACCCACGGCGACTCCTATGTTGCCCTCGATTTGCTGCATCAGCGTGGCGTGATCAGCACGGTGATCGATCCAACGGTCTTTGAACCATTGTACAATTGCCTGAGCCCGAGGATGCAGCAAACGGAAAAGGGTATGAAGCTGGCAAACAACCTGGCCTGTGCGAAACGCTTTGCCTTAGGTTCGCCTGCGCTTGACTTCATGCAGAAAGACACGAGCGGCCAATCCGTTGACCTGGCGTCGCTGAAGGGGAAGTATGTCCTCATCGATTTCTGGGCAAGCTGGTGCGGTCCCTGCCGGATGGAGAACCCGAACCTGGTGAAAGCCTATAGTCAATTCAAGCATGATAATTTCGAGATCATCGGAGTGTCTTTGGATTCGAAGAAGGCGCCCTGGGTACAGGCCATCCAGAAGGATCAAACGCCCTGGATCCATGTCAGCGATCTGAAAGGCTGGGAGAATGCGGTGGCGGTGGAGTATGGGATTACGGCGGTGCCGCAGAATTTCCTGGTAGATCCTAACGGAGTTATTATCGCCAAGAATTTACGCGGACAGGCGTTGGCCCAGAAGCTGAGCGAGATCTTCGAGGGGAAAAATTAGTAGGATTCTGAGTTCGGCTCTGATTAAGGCTCTGAAACAATAAAAGGGGTGAATGAATTCATTTCATTTGCCCCTGTTTTTTTTAGCGTGTCGGCATTTGAAGCCGATTTTTATCTATTTTTGACAGCAGTTTGAACCTTAGAACACTATACGGCCAAATCATTGTACTCCTCTTTCTCGCATCCTTCCTCGTGCAGAGCTTCAGCCGGTTTTTCATTATCGCGGACTATTACGCCAATACGGCTAAATATGCGGCCCTTTGTGAGAACAAGGCTGTCCTGTACATGCATTGCAACGGAAAATGCCAGATGATGAAGAAGCTGAAACAGGATGAAAGAGACCAGCAGGAAAATCAGGAGCGGGCTGTAGACAGTAAGAATGAAGTAGTTTTCTTCACGCCCTCGTCTTTCTCTCTCGCACAACCGGTCATCGATCTGAGTGCGGCCGAGATGAGCACCATGGAATCCTATGGGCCGGCATTGATCCTTTGCGTCGATATCTTCCATCCCCCCAAAGCGTAAGCCTGTTTCCCCACCGATTTTCTATCTATTTTATTTAGGGAAGGGCTTCCTTATGCGAGGTCCGTGAAAAATATTTTCAATGCAAAGGATTTTCTTTTTGCTTCTGGCAATATTGGCCGGAACATGTCTGCACGCCCAGTCTTTACAAGGCACAGTGACGGATTCGACCAGCCATCAACCTGTGGCCGGAGCTGCTGTCTATCTCCCTGAACTCAAGCGATCCGCCGTGACGGATAAGAATGGACTTTATCATTTTAGTTCTCTTCCCCGCGGTACCTATACTATTGAAGTACAGGGGATGGGATATACAACTGTCATCCGTCAGGTAAAGATAGCGGGGCATACAACCCTGGATCTGGTTGCCGGTGTATCCTACAGCTCGCTGAAGCAGGTGGTGATCACCAGCCTCGGCAATGTGACGAATACTCAGCGGTCACCCATCCCCGTCTCCGTGGTGACGCATGATATGATCCTGCGGAGCGCCGGCAATACGGCCATCGATCTTGTCGCCTCCCAGCCCGGCGTCAGCGAGACGACGGAAGGAGCGGGAACGACCAAACCTGTCATCAATGGTCTGGGATTCGACCGGGTGCTCGTCCTCACCGATGGCGTGCCACAGGAAGACTTCCAGTGGGGGGATGACCATGGTATTTTGATCGATCCTTATGCTGTCCAGGATGCGGAGATCATCAGGGGCCCGGCCTCGTTGCAATACGGCGCCAGTGCGGAAGCGGGTGTCATCAGCTTCAAGTCTGCGCCCTTTGTTCCCGATGGGACCACGCAGGGCAGCTGGTTGTCTGACTATCACGCCAACAATGGGTATGTCGGCAACTCTTTTCATCTTGGCGGTAACCATCACGATTTTGTCTATGACCTGAAGCTCAGCGAGGAGCTGACGCATAGTTACTGGAACCCCAAGGATGGCTATGTCTGGGGAAGTGCTTATAACCAGGGCAATGCCAGGCTGGTGCTGGGACTGAATAAGTCATGGGGTTACTCCCGCCTCACCTTGAGCGGCCTGTATCGGCGAATCCAGGTTCCCGATGGGAATCGGGACAGTAGCGGACATTTCCTGTTCGATACGCCGATCGGGGAGAAGGCGGCGCCGACGCTGTCCAATTTCCTATCATATAATGCCACCATTGCCGGAGACAAAGTGCTGGATGAATACCAGGCCTGGTGGCAGAACAGCATCAAAGCAGGCAAAGGAAATATCGGACTGGATATCGGTTTTACCAGCAGTGTGCACCACGATATCGATTCCGGTACGCTCGGCGAAAACAATATGGTCGTCTATGATATCCCGTATAATCTGCGGTACCAGTTGACGGACGCCGACAAGGGCCTGAAATTCACGGCTGGTTTCAACGGGCTGTATGAGTTTGAACATAACTTAGCTGCGCCCCCGGCGCCCTACGTACCAGATTATGAGATCCCCAACTACCGGAATTTCGAGATCGGCGCTTTTGCCATTGTGGAAAAGAATATCGGGGCATTGACGCTCAGCGGCGGGTTGCGCTATGATGTCACGAATTTTGTGGGTGATGGGATGTACCAATTCACGCCTTTCAACAATACCTATTCCGGCTGGTCCGGCAGTGTCGGAGCCACCTGGCAGCTGCCGCATAACAATTATGTGAAGCTGAATATCTCCAAAAGCTTTCGCGCCCCGGCCATTAATGAACTGACCAGCAACGGGCTGAATATCGGTTCCAATGCCGTGCAGCTGGGGAATATCAACCTGAAGGCCGAGCAGGGCTACCAGGTCGACCTGGCCTACGGCAACAGTGGTCGGGATGTCAGCTTCGAGATCGACGGGTTCTACAATCATATCAATAACTTCATCTTTGCCGACAGAACGGATTCCGTATCTCAGGGCTATCCCGTATTCGAGTACGTCTCGTCCAATACTGCGATCCTGACCGGGGCATCGGTCACGCTGGGCGTGCATCCTGCGGCGGTCAAATGGATAGAATGGGATAACGTGTTCAGCTACATGTACACCTCGCTGCCGCATCAATCGGACTCAACCAAACACCTGCCCTGGATACCGGCGCCGCACTGGCACAGCGATCTGATATTCAAACTGAATGACCGGAAGGGATCGGTATTGCGCAATCCTTATTTCAAGGTGGGCATTGCTAAATACTGGGCGCAGAACGATATTTACAGCGCTTTGTATACAGAGCTTGCATCCGCGCCCTATACTTTGGTCAATGCCGGTCTGGGCACTACCTTTGTCAATCCCCGCGGCCGGGTGATCTGTTCGTTGTTCGTCAACTGTACCAACCTGACGAATATCGCTTATGCCGATCACCTGAACCTGGCCCAGTATTTCTATTCGGTGAATGGCAACCTGGTCACGGTGACCCATCAACGCCAGGGTGTTTTTAACATGGGAAGAGACGTGTCGGTCAAAGTTGTCGTTCCTTTTGGTGGCAGATAAAATATATGTTATGAAAAAATACGTTCTATTAAGTTTTGTGGCGATATCAATGCTGGCAGCTTGTCATGAGTCGGCCAATCACGGAGCCGGCGTGGCAGGGGGCCAGCCGAACGCTATCGACAGTGCCGCGCAGGCTGCGGCCGCCTTCAAAAAGACGGTTATTTCCCTGGTCGATTACAAAAAGGATCCGGCCTGCGGGATGCCGCTGACGGCGGGATTGGAGGATACTACGAGATATAAGGGGAAATTGTACGGATTTTGCTCCAAAGAATGCAAGGAAGAATTCCTGAAGAACCCCGATGGCTATGCGGCCAAATCTAAGTAAGGTTGTGCGGCGGTTACCGCAGATAAATTTCGTACATTAGGAACAAATATGGAGGCATTTTATGAAAGAGCCTTATTCCCTGTATGTAGACGAATTAAGTCCGGATGAAATAAAAGCAACTGTTTCGAACGTCGATTCATACTGGCACAATCTTCAGGGGCTGAGACTTGTCGTACCTGTACCGGCGAATGATAAAAGTTTGATCTATCGATCTTATGTAGGAGAAAGAATAAGTGGCATACACATTATGCCGATGGGCAGATTCATTTGCATGCTGGTCGGAGGAACGGGTAAGAGAGGCATGATACTGCTGGATCTGGTCTATAAGGAAGAGTTGGCGGAGGAGATCGCCGAAAAACTCGGCCACGTCGATCTCCATGACAGGTTCATGCAGGTGTACGACGACATCATCAGGCATCCCGAAAATCATGAAAAGTATAAACTGGTGGTCGGGCCGCGGCCCATGCGGCCATGGCCGGCGCCGGTCAGACGGTAATTAAAACTCAATATGTCCCCTGAAGGCAAAGACACTGACAGGCCCATGCCGGTCCTTGTTATAACCGGGATTCGTGACATACTGATAATCGCAGGTGAGGTACATATGCTCGTACAACCTCGCCTTGTAATACGTCTCCACGATCGACTCGTGGCCATAGTTCAGGTTGCCGTCACCGATAATGAACCCATAGCCCCCGGCTTTCAGGAAGGCCTGATGTGCCGAGGAAATGCCGTTGACCACGGCGGCGACACCTACCACGTCATCCTTTCTTTTCCAGGGAGCCCCCTTAAAGGACAGACCCGCACTGGCCGTCTGATCGATCTCGGTAAAAGCCCAGGTGGCATACTGGCCATCATTCCAGCCGACACGGGCAAAAGCCCCGATATTGTCGGTGAGTTCCTGCTCCGCATTCAGGCCGATGCCGGTCTTATGACCGCCATACGAAGTGCCTTCACCATTGCCGTCGATGACCTTCAGCAATGCGGTATCTCCGTCCTTCACGGCAGCGAGCCCGGCTTTATAGGAGGGGGCTCTGGACTGGGTATAGCTGAACAATAATCGGATTACGCCGGGATGGCTCCCTAGCTTTGTCTCTCGTTCCAATTCGAGGGTCTCGGATTCGGCTTTACCCAAAACGAATTCCATTTTAGGATGGTTGGCGACGACGGGTACAGCCACGGTGGACAGGCGTGCGGCCCAGTTGGGGCTATGCCATTCTACGATCAACCCCGACGTATATCCTTTTGTATCGGCGGGATAATCCCAGGCGCCATTGCTCATCAGCGACCAGTTCAGGAACGCACCTCGTGGATCGTGGCTATAGGTATTCACATCATAAAAATCGGACATCGCATATTTCCCGGCGGTGATGGTGATACGGTGGGTGGGGAGACTTTCGGCGACCTGGTTGGGGCCATTGGGTATATCTTCATAGTCAGTGTGGCCGAGGGGAAAGGATTGTTGGAAATAGGCTCGGGACAGGGACAAGACGGGCTCGGGGTTACCGATCCGGTAGGTCTCACCGTTCAATGCGCCGGCTACGCCAACGGAATAGCTCAGCCCGCGGCCGCCGGATACTTCAGGATTGGCATAGATGGCGGCGCCCTTCCAGAGTCTTCTGCCCAGGAACAATGTAGTGGTGATGCTGGTAGCGGCCGGCTCGACGGTATCGGACAGACTGTTGGTCCCGCTATAGGCGGCATGGAAGCCCGAATGGATCTGATTGATGACGGTCAGCTGGAAATGGCTGCTCCAGTCACTCGGCTTGGTGCTGTCGGGGGGTTGAGCGATGACGAGCTGCGCGGACAGAAAAAACAACACAAAAAGCAGTAAATATTTTCTCATAACCATTCATGAAATTTTCGGATGAACCATCCTTTGACCAACTGGGTCAAGATACAATAGACAAGCAAGATTCCAAACAGCCAGGGAAAATAGCTGAGGGGCAAAGGTACCATCTTCAGGGCATCGGCGAAACCCGAAAAGGGAATGAAAATGCCCAGGGCCATGATACCCGTCGTCAGCGCCAGCACCGGGGCCGTTGCCCAGCTTTGGATGAACGGGATCTTTTTGGTACGGATCATATGGACGATGAGGGTCTGGGACAGCAGGCCTTCGATAAACCATCCGCTCTGGAACAGGTTTTGGTGGGCGGGCGTATTGGCCTTGAATACAAACCACATCAATGCATACGTGGCATAATCGAAAATCGAACTGATGGGCCCGATGAAGATCATGAATTTGCTGATCCCGGCGGCGTCCCATTTGCGGGGCGTCTCGATGTATTCGGCATCCATCCGGTCCCAGGGAATGGAGATCTGCGAGATGTCATACAGCAGGTTTTGAATAAGGATCTGGATCGGCAGCATCGGCAGGAAAGGCAAGATGGCGCTGGCACCGAGCATGCTGAACATATTGCCAAAGTTGCTGCTGGCGGTCATCTTGATGTATTTGATGATGTTACCAAAGGTCCGGCGGCCATAGATCACCCCTTTCCGCAGCACCATCAGGTCTTTTTCCAACAGGATGATATCGGCGCTTTCCTTCGCAATGTCAACAGCGGTATCGACGGAGATACCTACATCCGCCTCCCGAAGAGCTGCGGCGTCATT
Organism: Puia dinghuensis; assembly: GCA_026225275.1. Taxonomy (GTDB): domain Bacteria; phylum Bacteroidota; class Bacteroidia; order Chitinophagales; family Chitinophagaceae; genus Puia; species Puia dinghuensis_B. The sequence goes on along the minus strand of JAMFSL010000201.1, from coordinate 8,109 downwards.
GATACCGTCGCCCATGAACCCCACCGTATGCCCTTTGGCCTGCAACACCTTTACTACGCGGCTTTTCTGGGCGGGGCTGAGCTTGGCGAAAATAGTGATTTCGTCTATCCGCTGTGTTAACTCTGCGTCATCAATTTTCTCCAGTTCATGGCCCAACAGGATGTTATTGATGGGGATGCCGACATCCCGGCAGATCTTTTTAGTCACGATCTCATTATCGCCGGTCAACACTTTCAGGGTAATCCCCAGCTTATGCAAGGCCTCGATAGCCGGCTTGGCGGAGGGCTTTGCCGGATCGAGAAAACCGATGAAGCCTACGACGATCATGTTGCTTTCATCCGCGATGGAATAGGTCAGGGGCCGCTCGTCGAATTCTTTGACGGCGACCAGTAAGACCCGCAGCCCTTCCTTGTTTAATTTCTTAGAGGTTTCGAGGATGGTCTGGCGCATCTCGGCATCCAGGGGGATGATATCATCAGAGTCGATCTGCAATTGCCGGTCCTCACCGGGATCGAAGACGCGAGGACAGAGGTCGAGCATTTCTTCGACGGCACCCTTGCAGATGAGGAGATGTTTATGATGATGTTCGAGGATGACCGACATCCGGCGACGTTGGAAATCGAACGGTATTTCGTCCACCTTATGATAGTCCTCCACTTTGAGGGAGTCATGCAGCTCGCCGTGTTCGAGGACGGCGACATCGAGGAGGCTTTTTAACCCGGTCTGGTGATAGCTGTTCAAGTAGGCCCATTGCAGGACTTCTTCATCTTCTTCGCCGAGGACGTTGAGGTGTCGTTCGAGTACGATCTTGTCCATGGTGAGGGTGCCGGTTTTGTCCGTGCACAACACATCCATCGCCCCGATATTCTGGATGGCATTGAGGCGTTTGACGATGACCTTTCGTTTACTCATGTTGACCGCGCCTTTGGCGAGGTTCGCCGTGACGATCATGGGTAGCATCTCGGGGGTCAGCCCGACGGCGACGGCGATGCCGAATAGCAGAGCTTCGAGCCAGTTGTGTTTGGTGAATCCGTTGATGAGGAAGACCAGCGGCACCATGATGAGCATGAACCGGATCAGCAGCCAGCTGACGCTGTTCACGCCGCGGTCGAAGCTTGTCTCGGCTCTTTTGCCGGTGACGGCCTTGCTGATGGATCCGAAATAGGTCAGGCTGCCGGTAGTGACGGCGATGGCCAGGGCGGTACCGCTGACGACGTTGGTGCCCATGAAACAGCAATTCTCCAATTCCAGGGGCGACTTGTTGTCGGTATCGGCAATGAGGAGATCCCGCTTTTCTACAGGTAGGGCTTCTCCAGTCAGCATGGCCTGGCTGATGAAGAGGTCTTTGGACTGCAGGATGCGGCAGTCGGCGGGGATCATGTCACCGGCAGAGAGAAAGATAATATCTCCGGGGACGAGCTGTTTGATATCAATCTCCTGGCGGCCCGCGATGGCCTCGGTCCGCCTGAGGACGGTAGCCGTGGTCTTGACCATGCTTTTGAGCTGTTCGGCAGCCAGATTGCTGCGGAACTCCTGCCAGAAGCGCAGCAGGCTGCTCAGCATGACCATGATACAGACGACGATAAGGGTCTTATAGTCCCGGTCTTCGGGGGCGGCGAGGAATACGTCGGTGATCAGCGACACGATGGCGATGACGATCAGGATGCCGATGAAGGGATTGATAAAGGCCTGCAACAGCTGGACATACCAGGCAGGGGCTTTTTCGTGGGCCACTTCATTGGCGCCGAATTGCTGCAACTTATTCTCAACCTGGTCTTCGGTGAGGCCGGTTTCCCGGCTGTCGAGGAGGGCAAAGACGGAGGCCCTGTCGGTCCGGGATACGTTCTTGAGTTTAGTGGCAGCCGCCTCGTCGAAGTCGTGCGCTGATTTGTCGTTGTGGTGAGGGTTCAGCGACAGGATCTTCTTTTTAGCTTCTTTGATGTAGGTGTTCATGGCGTGGCTTCTCCTGTTAAGCTCCCTGCCGGGGAGCTATGGAAAAAGCCGTCCTGGAAAGGGAGAAATTAAATAATATGTCGGATACCTGGATGACTGTCGCTGGTCATATATTTAGCGGTATTTTTTGTTTGCTTCGCAAAGCTAGGAAGCCCTTTTCAGAAAACCTATTAGAAACGTATTAGAAAAAAATTAGAAAACTATTGGCGTGATTACAAATGAGGCAATTCCACAGTGAAGGTCGTCCCTTCGTTGACCCGGGAACTGACCGAGAGAGAGCCTTGGTGCAGATGAATGATCTTGCCGGTAAGGGACAGCCCGATGCCATGGCCTTCGGCATATTTTTTATTGGCGCCACGATAGAAGGGGGTATAGATATTGGCGATATCCTCCGGCGAAATCCCTATACCGGTATCGGAGAATCGTAAGATGACATTTTTGGCGTGAAAGCTAATGGCGACGGTCGACTGCTGGTCATCGGAAAATTTACAGCCGTTATCGATCAGGTTTGTAAAAGCGACTTTGAGCAGGTATTCATTTCCCCGAACCGAAATAAAATCATCCTCTTCGATCTCCCGTTCGAAAATGATATTGACGCCATAGCCGGAATTCGCTTTCAGTAGCGCTGCGCGGGTATCCAGCAACAGCTCGTCGAGCCGAACTTCCTTGAAGGCGATCTCTGCCTTGTCGTAGCTGGCCTTCGCAAGATCCAGCAAGCCATTGGACAGTTTGACAAGGCGGCGGGCATCCTGTAAGATCAACTGCGTCAATTCCTCGTATTCGCGCAGGGTCCGGCCTTTTTTCGCGGCGATCTCCAGTTCGCCGATGATCGTAGCCAGAGGGGTGCGCAGCTCGTGGGAGATATTGGACACGAACTGTCGTTGCGCTTCGAAGGAATTTTCCAACCGGTCGAGCATCCTGTTGAAGGTGATGGCCAGCTCGGCAATTTCGTCTTTGCCCCGGCCTTCGTCGATCCGCAGGTCAAGATGAGAGGCGGTGATCTCTTCCACTTTATCGACTATTTGCGAGACCGGCTGCAGGGCCTGGCGGGAGAAGAAGTAGCCGGCCAGGAAGGTCAACAGAATTGCCCCGCAGAAACCCACCATCAGCGCTATCCGCAGATCTTGCAACTTCGCCAACCCGTCAATATCCCTGGCTGCAGATGTCACAACATAATCCTTGCCGCCAAAATGATATAAAAAGCCGATCGCCTGCAAGTCCCTGACAAAAATGTGCATTTCCTTTAACCGGACAATACTATCTATCATCCCTCGCGTCTCCTTCACCCGATCGATATAGACGGCGTCGTGGTACAACAAATTAAAAGAAGTATCATAGACAGCCACCTCCTCCTGTGGCAGGGAATTCAGCGAGTTTTTATAGATCAATTGAAGTACCGATGGCTGCACTTTCGCTCCCAGGAGCAAATCAGCTTTAGTCACCGCCTGTTGCCGCAACCGGTTATAATAGGATTCCTCGCGGTCCTTGGCATTGGAAAAATAAATCGCTGTGGCAAAAACCAGCAACAGAGAGGCAAACAATGCCGTGAACAACAGCGTCAATTTCAATCTGATTGTCATGTCAGCTGCCTTCTTTAAAGATGAATCCGATGCCGGCCCGGGTATGGATCAATTTGACGGGGTAGTCTTTATCGATCTTTTTCCGCAGGTAATTGATGTAGACATCGATAAAATTGGTACCGGTGTCGAAGATGGTCTCCCAGACCTTTTCGGCGATTTCCGCCCTGGACAATACGCGACCTTTGTTCTGCATCATGTAGAGCAGCAGCCTGAATTCTTTGGGGGTGAGGTTGATCTCTTTTCCGCCGCGCGTCACGACGAAGGTGCCGGCATCGAGTTCGAGGTCGGCGATCCGGTGTATAGGGGGAGCCTGGGACAGGGATTTGGCCTGGCGCTTGGTCAGCGCCCGTATCCTGGCCTGGAGCTCTCTGAAGTCGAAGGGTTTGACGAGGTAATCATCGGCGCCCGCGTCGAGTCCCTCGACCTTGTCGTCGGTCGTGCCGAGTGCGGTGAGCATGATGATGGGGATGTCGGGTTTGACGAGGCGGACTTCCTTGCACAGATCGATGCCGTTGATGCCGGGCAGGACGATATCCATGATGATGATATCAAAGTCGCGTTGCAGGGCCAGTGTTTTTCCTGTCGTGCCGTCAAAGCTGAGCTCTACGGTATAGTCCTGGTCTTCCAGGCCTCTTTTGATGAGGTCGGCCACTCTTTTTTCATCTTCTATGACCAGGATTTGCATGCGCGGATGCGTTAAAAGCGTTTGTTAACGGGTGGCCTCGCGTGGGAATTAAGCGACATGCTGTCTGGAATACCAATCCTTAACTTCAGTGACGATCTTATTTAAACTTTTGTCATCCAATTTCTCGACATCATTTTTTGCAGTTTCAAATGCCAACTGACCATCTTCCACAGGCTTCTTAATCCACTTGTAATACCCGTGATCGTTTGCATTATCAAACTTCACCAGGAGTGCGGGGAACGCAATATTCTCATATTCTGAGCTTAGCATGCCATTTGAACTCCCATTGGCACCATTGTAGGATTTAACCTCAACGCCAAAAAGCCTTCCCGTTTGTTTATGGTTCTCACCAATATCAATCAAGTAATCAAACAACGGCTCCTTGAAGTTGGGTTCATTAATGATGAGATCGGCCAGCCGGGAAAAATAGACATATCCCAGCTTCTCCGCTCGCCATTTATTGAAATCTTTTTTGTTTTCCATCGCCATTTATTGAAAGATGATACAAATTTCGTTATTATTCGGCTATTATCCCAGTAGTCGGCAACTTCTTTCCAAAGAAGTTGCAGGACAGTATTAGTAACAGGAAATTTGGTCGGTATGCCATTGATATTCAATGAGGTGTTTAGGTTGTTAGCAGAGATCATGAAGCCCTTTTCCTGTGTCTCGTCGATTCCAAAGAGATACACCGGTATCGGAAACTTGGTTAGTTCCGCGACCTCATCCTTTCCAATGGTAATCTTTATTCTTTCATCGCCAGGGTAATATCCGAGTGTAGTAGTCTTGACGCTGGCATAAAAGAATGCCTTATAAGGATACTGTAGTAAATCCACATGGAAATCAACGGTTGGGAATTTATCACCCAAAAAAGTTGGATCCAACAAAAAACCCTTTGACGCTACATTACGACTGATGATGGTCGCAAAAATATTTTCGCCTCCCTTGCCTATCCTGTTGTTCATCTTAATTGTATTTCAGGTTTCAAAAATATGGTCATCAAGAATTCCAAAAAATAATCTTACTTCAGCCATAAGACAGTCTGTAACATTTCACCCATTTGCGCGACAAATAGGGTAATAAACTCCATGTTATGTCTGCCCACCAGGTATTGATCCTTCTGATCATCCAGCTATTGATCCTGTTATTGCCTTCTTTTGGTCTCGCCAAATTATTTGAAAAGGCCGGAGCGCCCGCGTGGGCCGCATACATACCTTTTTATAATACCTGGGTGATGCTGCGTTTGGGTCAGCGACCCAGGCATTGGATGTTCTGGCAGCTGATCCCGATAGTGGGCTGGTTCGTGTCGATGGGTATCTTTGTGGAGTTCGTGAAATTATACGGCAAATTTGGTTTGCATGAGCATGCGCTGGCGGCACTGTTGCCGGTCTTTTACTTTCCTTACCTGGGGTTCGATCCGAAGGTCAAATTTTTGGGATCGGACTCCGTGCGACAGTACAAGAAGGGAACGGTACGGGAATGGCTAGATGCGGGCATCTTTGCGGTCGTGGCGGCGACGCTGATCCGAACTTTCGTATTCGAAGCGTATGTGATCCCTACGGGATCGATGGAAAAGAGCTTACTAACCAATGATTATCTTTTTGTCAGTAAGATGGCATACGGCCCGCGGATCCCGATGACGCCGCTGGCTATTCCCTTCGTTCATAACTCGCTGCCGATCACGGGTTGGAAATCTTACCTGACCTGGATCCGATTGCCGTATATCCGCTGGTTTGCGAGTCCGGTGAAGAGGGGCGATGCGGTGGTTTTCAACTGGCCGATCGGGGATACGGTGATCAATCTGCCGGATTACCTATCGGCGAGACCTTATTACGATGTATGCCGGGAATTGGGGCATGGCAATATCGACTCCGGCCGTACCATCGTGCTGGAAAGCCCGGATGAATATCCGTTAGCGATTCATCCTGTCGATAAGAAGGAGAACTATATCAAGCGATGCGTAGCGATACCTGGTGATACGTTGCAGATCAGGGACGAGGTCGTGTATATCGATGGGAAGGCGCAACCTTTTCCACCGGAATCGGAGACATATTATATCGTGACGACGAAGGGGCAGCCGCTGGATGAGGAGGCGATGAAGGAGGATTATGATGTGGATATGAACGAGGGCGAGGAGTTTATGATAGTGGGTACAGGCGGTGCGGCGGCGGCGGGTGCGACGAATCAATACCGGATGTTGCTGACACGGAAGGCCTATGACAAGATGATGAGCAGTGGATTGGCGGCGAGTATTGTGCGGGAGATCGATAGCAGCAATTACGTTTATCCATATTTGCCGGGGTTGAACTGGACCCAGGATAATTATGGACCGCTTTTTATTCCGAACAGAGGCGCTGTCATTACGTTGACGGCGGAAAATTATGCCTTGTACGAACGTGCCATCCGCGTCTATGAAGGGAATGATCTTTATACCAGGGACGGCAAATATTTTCTGAATGGGCAGCAAGTGACGCAGTATACTTTTCGTATGGATTATTATTGGATGATGGGGGATAACCGGCATGGCTCACAGGATGCCCGCTATTGGGGATTTGTGCCGGAGGATCATATCGTGGGGAAGCCGGAGCTGATCTGGCTGAGTTGGAACAAGGGGGTGCGATGGGGGCGCATTTTCAAGCGGATTCGGTAGGTTTGCGTGCCTGGTCAACGTTCATGCGCGAGCCTTCACGGCTTTTTCCGAGCTCGGGTTTGCAGGGGTATCCTGCCTATGCGTGGATCGCGGTGGACGATCAGATCGCAGATGCTGATAGCGGTCCTTTCGAAATCGTCGGCATCGGGGGGAATGACCAACCATGATGCGCCGTCCTTCCGCTTTGCCCCTTTCTTCGGACTAAACTTGGACCGCAGTGCAGGGAATTCTTCTTGCAGGCTGTCGAAGCCATCGGGGGTGGTGGCGATCCAGACACCGTTCATGTCCGGTTCGTTATCGCGCTGCCGAAGGAGGAGCAACAGCTTTTGACCGTGATAGACGGCGAACATGCCGAAGAAAGGTTTTACCTCCGTTTCGATCCGCAGGAGGTAATCGAAAATAAAGTCAAAAGGTATTTCGCGGGTCATAGCTTAGCCAACGTTTTAATATCTTTTATTTCCAGGATTTGCTTGGGGTAGCCTTTGGTCACACTATTGATCATGGCCTGCCCGACTTCGCTTAGGGTCATGACCTGACCCGGCATCAGCAATCGAAACACAGGATATAATATCTTGCCGAGCACTTTGAACGCGGGCTTGATGTTGACCTGACCCGGCGTCGGGCGCATGAATCCGGGGCGGAAGTTGTAGACTTGTTTAAAGGGCAGTTGCAGGAGTGCGTTTTCTGCTCTGCCTTTGACGCGGGCCCACATGACTTTTCCTTTTTCGGTGCTGTCGGTGTGGGCGCCGGAGATTTGGTCGAAGGTCATACCGGGGTTGAGGCTGACCAGCTGCTGCGCGAAGTGGAGCGGCGTGTCGAAAGTGATGCGGGTGTAGTCGGCTTCGTTCAAACCGATACTGCTGATGCCGGCGCAATAGAAACAGGCGTCGTAGCCGGTGAATTGGGTGCGGAGGCTGGGGTCTTCTGTGTTTGGGTTGCCGGCGAGATCGAGCTGAAGGAAATCGGGAATAATGCATTCCTTCAGCTTAGGATGTTGATGGCCGCAGGATCTGCGGCTGACGCTCAGCACCTGTTGTACTGCGGGATTGGCGAGGCATTCGAGCAGCACGCCTTCACCTACCATGCCGGTTGCGCCTGTGAGGATGACTTTGAGATTCATGATAGTCTTTATAAAATTTTAAATCGATTTGATCGCTTGTTCGCGTGATAGCAAACGAAGCCAACATCACCCTGAGGGGATGCCGCAAAAAAATTCAATATTTTATAAAGAGAGTGTAATGCGT
>JAMFSL010000200.1 GCA_026225275.1 Puia dinghuensis | reverse complement strand
GATACTCTCACCTATGAAATGATCCGCGACGCCGCGCTCAGTGATGATTACAAATATGCCGACCGCCGCGACTTCCAGTTGCTGGAGATCAACCATACACTCAACGAATTCAACATCAAAAGATACAAGCAGGCCTACATCCCCACCGCTTCCCTGACGGGCTACTATTCGCAGAATCAATATACCAATGATTTCAACCTGGGGCAGAAGCAAAGCTGGTTCCCTTCTTCCTATGTGCAGCTGAATATCAATATTCCCATTTTCGATGGCTTCTACAAGGATGCCAATATCCAGCAGGCCAAACTGCAGATGCGGCAAACCGAAAACAATATGGACTCGCTGAAGATCCGCATCGACAATGACGTACGGCAGTCGCAGCTGCAATTCACCTCCGCCCTGGCTACGCTCGATTACCAGAAGAAAAATATGGAACTGTCCGAAAAGGTCTACGAGCAGACCCGGAAGAAATTCGAACAGGGACTGGGATCCAATACCGAGATCACGACGGCCCTGGCGGACCAGCGTACCGCGCAGGCCAATTATTTCAATGCCTTGTATAATGCGATCATCGCAAGGGTCGATTACCTTAATGCCATCGGTAAACTATAAGCTAACCAAACTACCCCCAAAAATTAAAAACTCATTGTTATGCATAAATTACTGACTGTTGTTCTTGGTTCTACCCTGCTGCTGGCTTCCTGCGGCAGTGGCAGCGTACAGAAGGACGATTCCCTCCAGGGGAAAAAGGCGCAGCTCGACAGCCTGAAAACACAACAGGACAAACTGACGAAACAGATCGCTACGCTTCAGGCTGAGGTAGACAAGGCTGACCCGTCTGCGGCAGTTGTGGAAAAAGCCAAGCTGGTCGCTCTGACGGCCCTGGCGCCGACGGCCTTCACTCATTATATAGACTTGCAGGGTGACGTAGAAGCGGTGAATACATCTTATATGTCTCCCCGCGGCACCGGCGGCGTAGTCAGAGAGGTATATATCAAACAAGGTGACCATGTCAAACAAGGTCAGCTGTTGGTGAAACTGGACGATGCCGTTCAGCGCCAGACTGTCGCCAGCGACCAGACTCAGATCGCCTATGCCAAAGACCTTTATCAGCGCCGCAAGAACTTGTGGGATGAAAAGATCGGCACCGAAGTGGATCTCGTCAATGCAAAGAATCAGGTCGACCAGGCCGAGGCCAAGTTGAAGATCGACCAGGAACAGCTGGATTTCACCAATGTCTATGCAGACATCCCCGGTACCATAAATTCCCTGACGCTCAAGGTCGGTGAAAGCTTTGCCCCCGGCAGCCAGGCCTTGCAGATCGTCAATACGGATAACCTGAAGGTCGTCGTGCAGGTACCTGAAATCTACCAGGAGCGTATCAAGGTGGGCACGCCCGTCAAAATTGCCTTTCCCGGCCTGAATGGCAAAACCATCATCGGCACGGTCCACATCGCCGGCCAGGTCATCAGCACCGCCAACCGCGCCTTCCAGGTTGAGATCCACATTCCTAACAGCTCGGATATCCGCGCCAACCAGGTCGCCGTCGTCAAGCTCCAGGACTACACCGCTTCCAACGTCCTGACTATCCCGATCAATACCGTAGAATCCGATGAAACCGGGAAATATGTCATGCTGGGAGTGAATGAAAAAGGCAGGATCATCGCCCATAAAAAGACCATCACTATCGGCCAGACCTATGCGGATAAGGTGGAAGTCACCGGCGGCCTGCAGCCCGGCGATCAGCTGATCACCGATGGTTACCAGGGTCTCTATGAAGGACAGCTCATCACGACCCAGTAGTCGTAGCTGCGCCTCGCCCGGCCCGTTTCCCGGACTTTCCGTGGCGGCGTGCCGCATCGGTCGTTCCTTAATAATTGAAAAAACACTGTATGAGCGCTTTAGAAAATCTTACCGATAAATTCAAGCAGTTCGGGCCCACCACCTGGAGTATCAAGAACAAGACTGCTATCTACCTGCTGATGCTGGTCGTCAGCGGTATCGGCATCTTTCAGTTCATGACCCTGCCTAAGGAGCAGTTCCCCGACATCGTGATCCCGACGATCTATGTCTCCACGATCTACACCGGCAACTCTCCGAAGGACATGGAGAACCTGGTGACCCGCCCGATCGAAAAGCAGATCAAGGCCATCACCGGCGCCAAGATCAACAAGTTCACCAGCACCTCCCAGCAGGACTATTCTGCCATCGTGGTGGAATTCGAAACGGATGTGCCGACGGATGTCGCTCTGCAGAAAGTTAAAGATGCTGTCGACAAATCCAAACAGGATCTGCCGACGGACCTCACCCAGCAGCCTACTGCCCTCGAGGTCAGCTTCTCCGACCAACCCATCATGTATGTCAATATCAGCGGAAATTATGACCAACAGCGACTGAAGAAATTTGCTGACGACATGAAAGATCAGCTCGAAGATCTGCCCCAACTCAACCGTGTGGACATCGTCGGTGCGCCTGAACGGGAATTCCAGATCGACGTCGATAATTACAAGATGCGGAGCTCGAATATCACGTTTACCGATATCGACAACGCGGTAAAAGGGGAAAATCTCGACATTTCCGGTGGTCTGCTGGACGTCGGCAATATGAAACGGAACCTGCAGCTGAAAGGACAGTTCCATACGGCACAGGACATTTCTCAGATCATCGTTCGTAGCCCGAACGGCGGTAATCCTGTCTATCTCAAAGATATTGCTACTATAAAAGACACTATCAAGGACCGTGAGAGCTATGCCCGCCTCGATGGTAAGAATGTCGTTACCCTCAATATTATCAAACGCTCCGGTGAAAACCTCATTCAGACCTCCGATACAGTCAAGGGAGTCGTCGAACAAATGAAGGCAAGCCTGCCCAAGGATCTGGATGTCGTGGTCACTGGTGATCAGAGCACGCAGACCAGAAATTCTTTCAACGACCTGGTCAATTCCATCGTCATCGGTTTCATGCTGGTGCTGATCATCCTGATGTTCTTCATGGGCGTGGTCAATGCCTTCTTCGTGGCGCTATCCGTCCCCCTCAGTATGTTCGTGGCCTTCGTCTTTCTGCCTGCGGCAGACCTCGTCATCGGCTCGCACGTTACCCTCAACTTTATTGTGCTTTTCGCCCTGCTCTTCGGATTGGGTATCATCGTGGATGATGCGATCGTGGTCATCGAAAATACCCACCGCATCTTCACCCAGGGGAAGGGCAAGATCAACGCGCCGACGTCGGCGATGATGGCTGCCGGAGAGGTCTTCGTACCTGTATTCGCGGGTACCCTCACGACCCTCGCGCCCTTCTTCCCGCTGCTTTTCTGGCCCGGTATCATCGGCAAGTTCATGGTCTATTTGCCGGCCATGCTGATCTTTACCCTGGCAGCTTCTCTCGTCGTCGCCTTCATCATGAACCCCGTATTCGCCGTGGATTTTATGAATCACGCGGAAGAAGGAACGTCGACTTCGCGCTGGGCTGTTTTCAAAAAACCAGGCTTGTGGATTGCGGTAGGTTTCGGCGTTCTGCTGGATATGATCGGCCAGCGCTTTTTGGGTAATCTGCTGTTGTTGCTGGCCGTCCTGATTATTCTCAACGTATTCCTGTTCGACCGCATGATCCATGGATTTCAAAACAGAGTATTACCCTGGATCATGGGCCATTATGAAGACCTGCTGCGTTGGATATTGAAGGGCTGGCGCCCGGCCTGGCTGCTTTTGTGCACTTTCCTCCTGCTGATCCTGTCATTGGTGTTTTTCGTCGGGCGTAAAGTACAGGTGGTGTTCTTTCCCAAAGGAGATCCCAATCAAATATACGTGTACCTGAAACTGCCCGTGGGAACCAATGTGGATTATACAGACTCTGTCACGGGAATTCTCGAAGGTCGGGTCTATAAAGTACTCGGAATGGAGAACGGCAAGAAAAATCCCATTGTCGAGAGCGTTATTGCCAACGTAGCCGTCGGCGCCAACGACCCCACCAGCGGTGACCAGAGTACGCACCCCGAACTGGGCCGTATCCAGGTGTCATTCGTGGAATTCGCCAAGCGAAATGGCGTCTCCACCTCGCTGTATCTCGACTCCATTCGCCGCGTCATGAATGGCATCCCGGGATCGGAAATTGCCGTCGACCAGGAAAATAGCGGGCCGCCCACCGATCCGCCCGTCAACATCGAAGTAGCCTGCGATGACTTCGACGATCTCATCAAAACAGCCGTGTCATTGAAAAACTACCTAGACTCCATCCAGACACCCGGTGTGGAAGAGTTGAAAATGGATATCGACCTTACCAATCCTGAGATAACCCTCACCGTCGACCGGCAAAGGGCTATGACAGAAGGCATCACCTCTTCTCAGATCGGGCAGGAACTGCGCACCGCTCTCTTTGGACTCGAATCTTCCAAGATCAAGGAGGGTAAGGATGAATACAAGATCTACATCCGGAACCTCGAATCACAGCGAAAAAGTCTGACCGAACTGCTGAACATGAACGTTACTTTCCGCGATATTGCCTCCGGCGGCGCCATCAGGAATGTGCCCATCAGTTCCCTCGTCAAGGTGGACTACACCAGCACCCTTGGCAGCGTCAAACGCAAGAATCAGAAGAGGGTCATTACTTTGAAGTCCAACGTACTCAATGGGTATACACCCACCGCCGTTAATCAGCAATTGGCTCAATCCATCGCAAATTTCAAGAAGAAGCCCGACGATGTCACTATCAAACAGACCGGTGAAGGTGCACAGCAGGCGGAGACAGGTGCTTTCCTTGGAAAGGCGCTGGTGATCGCCCTGGCTGCGATCCTCGTCATTCTGGTATTGCAGTTCGGTTCCGTCAGCAAACCGGTGATTATTCTGACAGAGATCGTCTTCAGCGTGATCGGGGTTATTCTTGGCTTTGCCATGACCAAAATGGAAGTATCGGTGATCATGACAGGTCTCGGTGTCGTGGGCCTCGCAGGTATCGTCGTCAAGAATGGTATCCTCGTGATCGAGTTTACCGATGAACTGCGCGGCCGCGGCATGAAGACACGCGAAGCTGCCATCGAAGCCGGGAAGACCCGTATCATTCCTGTGCTGTTGACAGCATTGGCTGCCATCCTGGCCCTGGTACCGCTGGCCATCGGCTTCAATATCAATTTCGTCACGCTCTTTTCTGATTTCAGCCCGCATATTTATTTTGGCGGGGATAACACCGTGTTCTGGAAGCCTTTGTCCTGGACCATCATCTTCGGTCTCTCTTTTGCCTTTTTTATGACCCTGTTCATGGTGCCGGGTATGTACCTGATTGCCGAACGGCTCAGAAGACCTATGCGCAGGATGTTTGGAGGTAAATGGATTTCCTTTTTAGGTATACCGCCCTTTACGCCACTATTCATATACTTGATCATGGTGACCCTCCAGCTGAAATACGTGCAGAAATTCTATCGGCTGCCCCGGAACTTTCTTTTCGGACTGGCAATAGGGCCTATAGGTTTATTGATTATACTTTGGTTGATCGGAGGTGCTCCGGACGCATTGTTGCGAGTACTCGGACTTTTATCGCTGATATTCCCGGTAATGGTGGTCATCCGTCAATTGGCGCGGCCATTTATCAGACGTCGATGATCCTGGCCGCTCATAAAGTTTAACTGGCAAAAACATGGACGGCTTATTATCTTCATAGATATAAAAATTGATCCCATGCGCAACAACCATGAAATAGACTATAAGATCTACGGCGAAGAACTCCAGTTCGTAGAAATAGAATTAGACCCGGGCGAAACCGTCATCGGCGAGCCGGGCGGATTCATGATGATGGACGACGGCATCGAAATGCAGACCCTTTTCGGCGATGGCTCCGCCTCTTCTAATCAGGGCGGCCTGCTGGGCCGGCTGATGAATGCCGGCAAACGCGTGCTGGTAGGGGCGAACCTCTTCATGACCGCCTTTACCAATATAGGCATCGGCAAGCGGAAGGTTAGCTTCGCCGCACCTTATACCGGCAAGATCATTCCACTCGATCTGCAGCTGCTGGGTGGCACCATCATCGCACAGAAAGATGCCTTCTTATGCGCCGCAAAAGGCGTCAGCATCGGCATCGCCTTCCAACGCCGGCTGGGTACCGGTATTTTTGGTGGAGAAGGATTCATTATGGAAAAACTGGATGGTGACGGGTTGGCCTTCGTACATGCCGGCGGCTATATAATCGAAAAGGAATTGCAGCCCGGCGAGATCCTCAAGGTAGACACCGGCTGCGTCGTCGCATTCCAGCCGTCTGTAGATTTCGATATTGAATTCATCAAGGGTATCCGTAACTGGATGTTCGGTGGGGAAGGACTCTTCTTTGCGATCCTGCGCGGTCCTGGTAAAGTATGGCTGCAGTCGCTGCCGATCAGTCGCCTTGCCAGCCGCATTATCCAATACAGCCCGCAGTTCGGGAATCGCCGTGAGGAAGGGAGTATCCTCGGTGGTCTCGGTAACCTGCTGGACGGCGACGGATTCTAGCGATCGGCGAACAGTTCGTCTAAGGAGAGAACAAAGCCGGGTAATATTTCCGTAGTCACCTCATCTCCGATAGTGAGGGGGCGAGCAGCTTGGTATTTGCCATATTTCAAGATATACTGTAAGAGCGTCTTTTCTTGCGGTAATACCACCCAATATTCTTGTACGCACTCCTCCTCATAAACATGGTATTTGAAATTCAGCTCCTTTTTATTGTTTCCGGGGGAGAGTATTTCCACCACAATGTCTGGAGCGCCGATACATCCACGTTTGTCCACCTTATAAGGATCGCAGATGACACACACGTCAGGTTGCACAACTGTAATGATATCTTTATCATCGTTTGAAAGCCGTGGAAGCCTGACATCGTAAGGAGCAGAGAAGACCTCGCAGGACTTACCTTTAAGGAAAATATAAAATTGTCCGGTTATCCTGATGGCCAGCCGCTGATGCATAGTGTTTGGCCCACTCATTCTGAAGAGCTTCCCTTTGATCAGCTCCAAACGCTCCTCAAAGGTCCATAACAGGTAATCCGCATAAGTATAATCCTTTGTAAAATCAAGTTCGGCAAACTCCATAACCCCAATTTTATACCGCTAAGATAACAAAAAACCCGACATTTGCCGGGTTTTTATTCAATATATTGATAAAAAAATCAACTTACTTGTTACTCGAAAACCTGCTCAGTAACCGTAGGATCTCGAGGTACAACCATACCAGTGTGACCAATAGACCAAAAGCGCCATACCATTCCATGTATTTCGGCGCACCCATCTTCTCTCCTGTTTCGATCTGATCGAAATTCAACACCAGGCTTAAGGCCGCGATAACCACCACAAACAGGTTCACCACGATCCCGATGATACTGTTGTTACCGAATTGCATGAAAGGGATATTGATGCCGAAAAATCCAAGTGCCATATCCACCACGTAAAAGATCATGATCCCGAAAATCGACGACATGATAACCGCTCTGAACTTATTCGTAGCCTGGATGATCCGGAAATTATAGAGCAGAAAAACGGCGAATGCTACCCCGAAGGTCAGGAGTACGGCCTCCATGATGATATTCGGATACTTCGCCTTGAACGACTCATTGACGATAGCCGACAGCCCACCTAATAAAAAGCCTTCCAGCAAGGCATAGGCAGGAGACAGGTATTTCGCCAGCCGGGGTACAAAAGAAGTGATGAGACCGCAGGCCATCCCGCCGAACAATCCGATATAAAACAAGGTCATCATCGTGGGGACCTTGAAGGAATAATATAATTTCCAGGTATAAGCTGCGCCGGCAAGTACCAGCAACATCAGAAAGCCGAATTTTTGCATCGTTCCCCTCACCGTCATCACCTCTGTGGTCGACTGATCCAGCGACCTGCTGAAGATCTTTTCCGAAAGGGTAGGGTTACTCGAATTGAAAAGTGCCATAGTATTAGAGTTTTAAGAGCGTAAAAGTACAATTTGTACAAATGAATAACAAACCACGGACCGCGGAGTTGACCGCACAGCACGGTTTTAACAAAAAGCTCTATCTACGCCTTCCCCGCTGTGAAGGCGGGGGATTGCCACCTTCAGATCTGGGCGGACCACCGCCCTCAGACCTCGGCGGGACACCCGGTTTTGCAGGCGGTCCACCGGGTTTCTGCGGCGGCCCTGACGGTCTCCTGGTATCTCTGTTACCGGCGTCATTATTACCTCCCCTGTCGCCATTGCCTTGTCCGCCGTCCCTGCCATGCTGGGATGTATGCTTGTGATGCCCGTGTCTCTTTTTCCGGTCTGCTTTTTCCAGCGTCTGCAGGCTGATCTGGCCGACTAGGTCGACAAATCCGCTTTCTTCCGGTTCTTTGTCCTTCGTGGCGTTGATGTCGACCGGCTCCAGGCCTTCCGGAATCTCGTTCCGCATATTCATCTGCCGGATCTTGCGCACCCGCTCGATCGTCAGCGGAAATTGTTTGTTACTGTCTGGCAGCACATACCACATCAGATTCTTGAAAATATCTTTTTTGATCAGGCTGGCTGTCCCCGTTGCCACCTGCAGCGACTCCGCATTCTCGGGGAAGTTCTGCAAGGCATCGAGGTAAGTATCCAGCTCATAATTAAGACAGCATTTGAGCCTGCCGCACTGACCACTCAGTTTACTCTGGTTGATGGATAAATTTTGATACCGGGCTGCCGTCGTGTTGACCGATTTGAAGTCACTGAGCCAGGTGCTACAGCAAAGTTCCCGGCCGCAGCTCCCGATGCCGCCAACTTTGGCGGCTTCCTGCCGGGCGCCGATCTGCCGCATCTCCACCTTCACCCGGAATTCCCCGGCATATAGCTTGATCAGCTCCCGGAAATCCACCCGGTCATCGGCTATATAAAAAAATGTCGCTTTTCTGCCGTCGGCCTGGATCTCTACTTCGCTCATCTTCATGTCCAGCTTCAACTGTCGCGCGATCGCCCTCGACCGGATCAGCGCATCTCTCTCCCGGGCCTTGTTCTGCTGCATGATTTCCAGGTCCTTGTCACTTGCCCTACGCAATATTCTCTTTATTTCCGGATTTTTCTCATCAATCCCCTTTTTCTTCAGCTGAAGGCGGACTACTTCCCCCGTCAGCGTCACTTCCCCGACGTCGAATCCGCTGACGCCCTCCACGCTGATCATCTCGCCCTTCTCGAACAGCTGCGTGGTCGCATTTCGATAATAATCCTTTCTGCTACCCTGGTTAAAGGAGACTTCGACAATCCGGCAGCCGCTCTCAGGATCGCTGAATGGCAGGTTGGCCAGCCAGTCATGCACATTTAGCCTGTTGCATCCACCGGTGCTGCACCCGCCATTGCTCTTACAACCGGACGGTTTGCCCCCTTTGGATGTTCCACAATTGCTACACCCCATATTTCAAATGAGTTTAAAATGTTAATAATGATGAACTTGCACTAAACCGTGAAATGTTCGGCAAAAAGAAGGGGAGACCGCATCGGCAGAAGAATGCTACTAATCATGCAAAGCCATTAGGCAAGATATATTCTATTGGATGCAAGATAACGTTGTTCGATCGGCCATGATCCTTTTCCGCTTCAACCATCCGCTTACCGGCCCGGTCGGATACACTTCTTTTCACTGGCCTTTTAGGGCCATGGCCAAATATACACACAAAACAGGTATTTATCCCCGTACTACTGGCTTTTTTCCTGCAACCGCTCAGCACTGTCCATCCGCGGTCTTTCCGGGCCACAATCGCCGCCACTCCTGCAACCCTCGCACAGAACTCCCGCTTCTAGCATCGGCCGCGCCCTCGCGCGTCCTCTCCTCTATCTCACCACCGTCACCTTCCTCTCCGCCAGGATATGATATAGCTTGATCGTCAGTGCGTGGAACAACATCTTCGCATGAGCATTCCGCTCGATATAATATGAAGCGTTATCCAGCTCATCTATAATAGCCCTTTGCTGACCGATATCCGCTATCTTGTTCAGTCTTAATGCGATATCCTTTTCTCCATCGGGAATAGGCAGCTGCCCTTCGCCTATACAACGTAGCCGAACAGCCTGCTCCAGCAGATGATTAAAATAACGGAGGAACTGCTTTTGCCTTTCCCGCCCTGATTTGCTGATCTCCTCGATCCATTTCACCTGCGCCACCGGCCCTGTCTTCAGGATAGCATTCAGCCATTCCCGCAGCACCGCCTGCCAGTCATCATCTGCATGGCGGATCAACTGCAGCGCCTCATGATAATTGCCTTCACAAAGCACCGCAACCTGCCGGGCTTGTTCCGCTCCCAGCTTTGCCCGATCAATCAGGGCCGCAGCGATATCCTCCGTATCCGGTAAGGGGATCCTAACCAGCTGCGTCCGCGAAAGAATGGTCGGCAGGATCAGCGATTCATTTTCTGCCACCAGCAGGAACAGGGTATCCGGCGGCGGCTCCTCGATCAGTTTCAACAGCTTGTTACCTTCATTGCCCAGGTATTCCGGCATCCACAAGATCAGGATCTTATAGCCGCTTTCGAAACTTTTAAGGCTCAGCTTGTGAATAATCTCATTACACTCCTGAGCAGTGATATTCCCCTGTTTGTTTTCTGCCCCGATGAATTGCAGCCAGTCATAGGCATTCCCATAGGGATATTGCCTTATGAATTCACGCCATTCCGTACTGTAATCCGAACTTACCGGCTTGTCTCCCGCTTTTTTCGGGATAACAGGATAGGAATAATGAATATCAGGATGCACCAGCCGGCTAGCCTTAAGACAGGAAGGACAGGCCCCGCAGGCATCCTTCAGCACGGCATCCGCAACTCCTGCCACTCCTTGCACTGAGCTCCCACTTCTAAGATCGGCCGCGCCCTCGCGCGTCCTCTTCTCACAGACAACAAATTGCGAAAATGCCAGCGCCATCGGTAAAGCACCACTGCCCTCCGAACCCAAAAATAACAGGGCATGACTCAGCCTGTTCGACCTCACCATCTCGACGAGGCTATCCCTCACCGGGGACTGACCGATAACTTGTGCAAACGACATAACAGCAAATATACGTCAATGAGAACTTCGTCGGTGAACGTCGTCAGAGCTTCGTTCCTCGCTCTTCCTTGTTCGTGCCCTTCGAAACTCGAGCACGTCCCTCGCTCCTTCTCGTTAGGGCTCCGCCCGCACGAACTTCGTCGGGGCTTCGTTCCTCGCCCCTTCCTTGTTCCCAACCTTCGCTACGCTCGGTTGCATCCGAGCTGCGCTCGATCCTCGCTTGCCTTCGCCAGGCTCGGTTGCCCTTCGGGTGAACTTCAGCGGAACCGGTGGCTTCCGGCAGCCCCAAAAAAAACGGCCCCTTGGAATGGATCCGGGGCCGTCTTCTAATATTAAGGAAATGGTCTGGTTGCTATTACTAATTCAGGTACTTCGTAATCTGGTCATCCATCGGCTTGACCTTGCTGGGAAATACCGCAAGAAGCTTGCCATTCTCATCCACCAGGAACTTGGTGAAATTCCAACCGATCACGGGGTCCGCTACACCAATCTTGTGCGCTTCGTCGGTCAGATATTTGAACAGAGGAGCGATACTGTCACCCACAACATTAACCTTTTCAGCCATCGGAAAGGTCACGCCATAGTTCTTGGTACAGAACTCGCTGATCTCGGCATTGCTTCCAGGCTCCTGCTGGTGGAAATTATTGGCCGGAAAGCCGACAATGACCAGCTTATCCTGGTACTTTACATATAATTTTTCCAGGTCTGCATATTGAGGAGTAAAGCCGCATTTGCTCGCGGTATTGACAATCAGGAGTTTCTTGCCTTTAAATTTAGCAAGATCGATCGTATTACCGTCCAGTCCCGATACTTTGAAGTCGTATACACTGGTAGCGCCGGTAGCGGCAAATAAAAACAGGGAAAGAAGAAGTACGCGTACCATAAAAAAGTGATTTTAGTTGAAAGGTATTTAATTGGCTATAACTACTACACAGAGCGAACGCTAAAGTTTAAAGTAGTGATCGTTTTGAATGATAAAAGGTAGAAAAAGGGGTTAAGTGGGGGCGTGCCCCGCCAAAAGCGGGTCGGGCTATCCAGCGTACGCGGTACTGCCTTCTATCCCTCACGCAGATCATTGCAATTGATAGCATCCCATATCCGGTGACACCGCCGGCCTGGGATTTCCATCCAGATCGATTGGCACACCCGCGGCGGCCCCCTGCGCAACAGCCGGGCTGCCCGCCTGCAGGTGAAAGTCATAATATCCTGCCACGGTATTGACACTGTCGAACAGCGGATCCATATTCAGGATCATTGCTGTACTGACAATACCCTGACCCGACGGCGCCGTCTGCACCTTCCACAGACAATTCGTGAAATTCACCGTGAAGGCAAGATTGCTTTGTTGCGTGACAGTCACTTCATTCGGCACGTTGCCGTAATCCCCCCAGAAAATACAATTGGTAAATCCCACCTGAAGGGCTCCCGTGACAATCGTACTCCCCTGCAGGATCTCATCAGCAACAGCCAGCACCGGAAAGGTATGAACAATGTAGTTATCAGAGTAGGCGGCAGCTGTGCATTGGGTGAACTGATAGTATCCCCCACCTCCAAGTACAATATTCTGACCGCAATTGCTGATCAGGCAATTGGTAGCCTGCAGGCTGCCATCCATCCCCAGGATACCGGATGTAAAGCTATTGTCGATGATACATTGCTGCAACGTCAGTTTGGGGACGGTCCCCGCCGGTGGCGACTCGGCCACGATGGCCTGGTTCGCGTTCCGGATCACAGCATACTGCAGCTGATTGCCTGTGCTCGTCCCCCGGAAATAAATGCCCTGCCAACTGTCAGGATAGTTATTGTAAGGAGCATCCAGCCGGTCCCCCAGGAAATAAACCCTTGAACTGTCGGACCCTGCCACCTGTAAAGATCCATCCACCAGCATCGCAGCGTTAGCATGAAGATACACTTTGCAACCTGCCGGTATCATCAGCGAGGCGCCTGTATCGATCTGCAATCCACCTTCTATTATATATGGCAACGAATCATTCCAGCTATTCGCGCCCTTCAATATCTTGTTCACGAGGAAATTGGCATTCTGTCCCCATGCTTGCAATTGAATATATTGCTGGATGCCATTGAATGATACCTGGATGCTGTCCTGAACGATGAAGGGGAGATTCGAGGCGCGGGGATTGATAGCAACCGCTACAAAAATGTATAGACTGTCGCCCGCGGCAAGGTTGATATTGTCCACTTCGGGACCAGGTGAACCATTGACGTTGATACTGAAGTAGGACAGGCTTCCGCCCATCAACCTGATATCGGTCAGCCGAAGCTGCTGATTGTTGGCATTGATAATCTTCACCGATTGCGTCACAGATCCTGTGGTGACAAAGACAGTGTCGAAAGACACCGTGTCTGTAGAAAATAATACAATGGCATCTTTGCTCGTAATAAAAGAGTTTTTCCGACAGGAGAGAACCAGCACCGCCACAAATACAATCAGCAAAAGCTTATTTATGCAAGACATGCAATGACTGTTAATAGAGTTACTTTTCGTATCAGAATAAAAGCCGGTATACCTCTTCCACCTGTCCTACCGGTACCACCTCGATACCAGATGTAGTAACGATTAAACCCTTCTGATTGTATTTCGAAACGAAGATCTTTTCGAAACCCAGCTTTTCAGCTTCGGCTATACGCTGTTCAATACGGTTGACAGCCCGGATCTCCCCGCTCAATCCTACCTCTCCCGCAAAGCAGATCTGCGAAGACAAGGGGACATCTTCGTAAGAGCTCAGCAAGGCACACAACACCGCCAGGTCTATCGACGGATCTTCTACTTTTAAGCCGCCCGCGATATTGAGAAAGACATCCTTTACCCCGAAATGAAATCCACCCCTCTTCTCCAGTACCGCCAGCAGTAGTTGTAACCTTCGCGCATCGAATCCGCTGACCGTGCGCTGAGGCGTGCCATACACAGACTGTGTCACCAACGCCTGTATCTCGATCAGCAACGGTCGCATTCCTTCTATAGAGGCGGCGATAGCGATTCCGCTGAGCTGTTCGTCTCTTTGCGTGATCAGTAGTTCGCTGGGATTGGTCACCCCCCGCATTCCCTCGCCGGTCATTTCATAGATGCCCAATTCTGCCGTGCTTCCAAAACGATTCTTTAACGTCCGGAGAATCCTGTAAGCATAATGCCGGTCGCCCTCGAACTGCAGGACTGTATCCACCATATGCTCCAGCATCTTCGGTCCGGCAATGCTGCCATCTTTTGTGATATGCCCGATCAGGAAGACTGGCGTGCCCGAGTCTTTGGCAAAACGCTGAAATTCGGATGTGCATTCCCGGATCTGAGAAACACTCCCCGCTGAAGACTCGATGTAGGGCGATTGCAGCGTCTGGATGGAGTCTACGATCACCAATCCGGGGCGCAATTTCCGGATCTCCTGAAAAATGGTTTGTGTGGACGTTTCAGTCAGCAGATAGAAGTTCTCATTACGGATATTCAGTCTATCCGCCCTCATCTTTATCTGTTGCTCACTTTCTTCACCACTAATATACAAGGTTCGGACCTCCGGCAACCGAAGGCCGTTCTGTAGGAACAGCGTGCTCTTACCGATGCCCGGTTCTCCGGCCACCAGTACAATACTGCCGGCTACTATCCCGCCCCCCAACACACGATTCAATTCCGGATCAGCAGTAACGATCCTTTTTTCTTCTGCACTGATTACCTCATGCAGCGAAACCGTTCGCCCTTCCTTTTTATCCGGCGAAAATTTTTTCCAATCCGCCTCCTCAAGCTTGTTATCTTTTGTGATGACTTCTTCGACAAACGTATTCCATTCATTACAGGATGGACACTTACCTGTCCATTTTGCACTTTCATATCCACAGTTGCTGCAAAAAAAAGCTGTTTTAATTTTGCTCATCCCGTAAAGTTAGCGGCTTATGGTTCCCTAATTTGGAATTTCAGGTGCGAAAATGAAAATCAACCGAGCGAAAATGAAAATTAGCTGTGCGAAAATTATCACAACACAGTAATGATGATCAAAAATTTTATCGGAGACAGAAAAACTAAAAAGGGATAATCAGTGAAGAATAAAAAGTAAAAGGGCCAGCTAAATCGCCGGCCCCTTACTTACTAACCCATTAAATTCTTGCACTAAATTACAAATTAGCGCCACATAACAAAATAAATTTTTGGGGGTGTGAATAACTTCAGAGCCCTACAGCCATATACGCCATTTAGGTCATTTTGTGGCCGTAAGTTATTGAAGAACAATTGATTATGATTTTTGCTTACCCCTGCCGGGCCACGCTAAAATATTGAATACTAACCCCCGGCAAAGTCAAAAGCCGCTAAAAAATAAATTAGAATCGAGGTTTTTTTTTCGTCCTTGAAAAGGAGCTGAAAATTCAGAATTAACGCATATAATAAAGAAAATATGTGATAATTTAGGCGTTTAATTGAAAAATTTTATTTGTTTTTAAAAAGAAATGAAAATATATTTATAAAGTTAATGCCTTAACATTGGGTCGACACAAGCTTATTTTGTCAAGCTTTCCTCTTGATGGATCACTTGCGCCGCCCGACCAGCTCTTTTATATTTTGTAGCCCCCGGCCAGTGATATTACAAATATTGACATTCATGATGTCGCCGCAATACATTTGCCGGTTTGCTACGGTTTTTTCAAAAAGAGCCAGCCTATATTAAAAAATTTCGAAAAAAGTGTTAACTCTGAGTTAAATTAGGATTAAAATCATAATTTGATTCTCCGAAACAAGATGTGGTTCAGCGAAAGCCTCATCTAACTATGGTTCTAACGATTCGACTGCCGTTGGAAGAAATTGATTCACCACCAACAACCAACTACTACACATGAGAAAACTTCGTCACTTTGTGACGGGCATTGTACTGCTCGTTTGCACTGGGTTACACGCCCAAGTTTTACAAGTTACCGGTAAGATCACTGACGCTACCGGGACGCCAATTCCCTCAGCCACTATTAAGATTAAAGGTTCCAAAGGTGGAACAAGCGCCGATATGAATGGCGTTTTTTCTATTAAGGTCTCTGCCGGCACTGAAATAATCATCAGCGGCATCGGTTTCGAATCAAAAGAACTAAAGGTCAGCTCTGGTGTCCCTCTGAACATTCAGCTGAACGCTGATGCCAGATCACTCAGTGAGGTCGTCGTCACCGGCGTCGGCGTGGCTACCAGCAAAAAGAAGTTGGGGATTTCGGTAGAAGCCGTATCTGCCGCCCAGCTTCCTGCCACCCCATCGGCAGGTATCGATCAGGCTCTGATCGGGAAGATCCCCGGGGCTCAGATCTCTTCCATCAGCGGTAACCCGGGGGATCCGGTAAATATCATGCTGCGTGGTATCAATACCATCCAGGGAGGGACCTCGCCATTGATCATGCTCGATGGTGTGCAGGTTCGCACCACCGACATCAACTCACTGGACCTGTCTACGATTGACAGGGTGGAAGTGGTTCAGGGTGCTGCGTCCGCATCACTCTACGGAGCCCAGGGCGCCAATGGCGTTATCCAGTTGTTCAGTAAAAAAGGTCATAAGGGCGCAACAGCGATCAACTTTTCTACAAGTATTGGGTCCAATTCTTATATCAATAGCGGGCACGTGAACAAAGCCAATATGCATCCTTATCTTACTGACGCCCTCGGTAATATTGTGGATGCCAATGGAAACCCTGATTCGGTTAACTCTGCCGGTGTGATCCCTTATGTATCCTATAAATTCGGTGGCCCTAACCGGTCGGGGATCTATGATCCTCGGAATATCAATGATGAGCCCTATACTGGAAATATTAAATGGTACGATCATTTTAAGGAAGTCTTCCAGACGGGAAGTAGTTTGAACAATAGCATCAACTTTTCCGGTGCCGGCGATAAGACCGATTATGCATTCGGCGTTTCTAATAACCATACCATCAGCCCGGTGATGAAAAACGGGTACGTAGACAGGACCAATTTAACGGCCAACATTGGGACGGAAGTATTCAAGGGCTTTAAGTTGAGGTCAATCACGGAGTTGATTTATACTAGAAATACGATGGTGCCGGGCCTTGGCGGCCCGGGCGGCACCGGGTACGGTTACGGCAACGTACCGGGCTCTGTAGGAAACATATTTTCCTGGTTAAACACACCTGCTTTCTATCAGCTGAACGGCAAATTATCGGATGGCACCTATCCGGGCTTACAGCAAAGCGGAAATTACCTCGGCGCAAATGCGTTTAACCCATTTTATGTCGCGGAATACGCCCATGGTCAGGATGACAGAGTTGATGTTTTGCAGAACTTTCAGGCAGACTATAGCCTCAACAAATTCATAACGATTGATGGCAAATACGGTATCAATTACAGGACCGAAGGTGACAGGGTGACTTATTTAAACCAATCGGCCAATCTCAATTCAGCGTATTTTGCAGGCGGAATGGCCAATTCCCTGGCTCAGGGCGATGGAATATGGTCAGGATATGAGGCACAAAATAGTTTTGGAGAAATTGATCAGTTCCAATACACTAACGTGTTCCAGAATCTTCTGGCGGATGTATATTTCAAGACTGACTGGCAAAAGGATTTCAATTCAAAAATACCTATTACAACCAGCACCCAGGCCGGATGGGATTATCGTAAGACAAAGTATCACGAATATGACAGCTATGGGCTGCAATTGCCTTTCACCCCGCCTATCAATATGGAAGCTACCGCTGCCCAGGGTGTTATCAAGGATTATGTAGAACCCTTTATTACTTACGGGTATCTTGTTAACCAGGTAATCGATTACGGCGATTACGGCGGTGTCGCAGGTGGCTTCAGAAGTGACTATTCGTCTGCGTTTGGAGAAGGTTCCAAGCCATTTACCTTCCCGCATGCCAACGCCTATTTCGTACCGTCTTCCTTCAAGTTCTGGGACGAGAGCGTAGGCAATACGCTGTCTTTCTTCAAGATCAGAGCCGCCTATGGTCAGGCAGGTATCCAACCTACACCATTCCAGCGTTATCCTATTCTCAACTCGGGCGACCTCGGTACGAACCTGACTTATTCTATTCCGGGTACAGCCAATAATCCCGCTTTGGGTGTAGAAGTTTCCACAGAAAAGGAAATAGGGGCGGACCTTACTATTACAGCGGCTAAAAAGGGCTCATGGCTCAATCAAATCAATGTATCCGCCACTTACTGGAGCAGGAAAAGCGATCATGTAATTTATACGGTAGATCAACCCCCTTCGATCGGTATTACCGGAATTCTGACCAATGCCCTTACTCTTCACTCCGATGGGATTCAATTCCAGGTTACCATGCCTGTATACAAATCAAAGGACTTTACCTGGGACTTTACCACAAATTTCGGTCACCAGACTTCTATACTGGATAAGATCCAGGGGGAAAACGAAATTCTGTTGACCTCAGCCGGCGGCACCGCCCAGGCATTGCTGCCCGGACAAAAGATTGGTCAGATCTCCGGTTATAAAGCCCTGACTAGCCTTAGCGAAACAAACCAGGAAGGTGTGCCCTATATTGACAAAGGTGATCAAGGAAAGTATTCAGTTGTGAATGGCCGGGTAGTCAATGATTCCTCCCATTATATCCAGTTCACAAATGAATCAGCCGCTATCGGTGACGGTAACCCTAAGTTCACGGCTTCCTTCATCAATGGATTCGGTTACAAGGGAATTGTTAGCCTGTCTTTTCAGTTTGACTGGATCTATGGCAGCCATCTCTATAACCAAACAAAGGAATGGATGTACAGAGATGGGATACATAGTGATTTCGCCAAAAAAGTCAATATTCAAGGGAATTCCGAAGCCTATACTTCTTATTGGGGCAGCGCCTATTATGATACCGGTAATGGCAACGGTAACGATGCGGCAAGGGATTTTTTCTATGAAGGCTCTTCTTTCTTAAGGTTAAGAAATGCTGCCCTCGCATTTGACGCAGCAAGAGTTACGAAAATAAAAGGAATTAAGAAACTCCAGTTAGTACTGACGGGCAGGAATCTTTGGACAAAGACAAAGTACACCGGAATGGATCCCGAAATTTCTTCCGGTACTGTTAACTCGGCCTGGGACAGAACGGTTGACCAGAGCACCATTCCCAATGTTAAATCTTACCAGATTGGGTTGAATGTCGGTTTTTGATGCTTGATTCTTAATTCTTAAAACTTAGGTTATGAATAAAAATAAAATATTATTTCTATTATTATTAACGCTTGCACTAGGTTCGATGGGTTGCAAGAAACAATTGAATGTAGGGAATCCCAACCAGCCGACTATAACGGCGGACGTTATTAACCAGAGTTCTTTGGCGACTTTCGGCCAGGGTGCAACTTACATCGATGGTTTTCAGAGCGCTAACGCCTATAACTGGCTGGGTACGGGATATTTTTCATTGAACTATTCCTATAGCGAAGAACTGGCTGATCTGGTAG
>JAMFSL010000199.1 GCA_026225275.1 Puia dinghuensis | reverse complement strand
TCACCAACCACTTTATTGTTTCGAATGATCAGGCGGTCCAGATGTTGACCGCTCAAACAGCCGACAAACAGGTTATTCTTCCATTCCGGGATGTCATTTCCACTGTAAAAGCAGATCCCGCTGGGCGACACAACAGGGTCCCAGTAATAGACAGGCTGTTCCATACCTGCTTTTTGCTGAATGCCGTCGCCGACCTTGTCGCCGGAATATTCCAGACCATAGGTGATAACTGGCCAGCCATAGTTCTTACCCGGGTGAATGAGATTGACCTCATCCCCTCCGTGAGGGCCGAACTCCGATTCCCATAAATCACCGGTCGCCGGGTTAATATCCAGTCCCTCCGGATTGCGATGACCATAAGAAATGATCTCGGGTTTAGCATTCGGCTGGTTGGCGAACGGATTGCCTGCGGCGGGCTGGCCGGTCGTTGTTATTCGAATGATCTTCCCCAGATCGGAATTCAATTGCTGCGCCTGCATGCGGACGGCCGGATCAAATTTCTCGCCAAGGCTGACGAAGAGATCGCCATTCCTGGCAAAGACGAGCCGGGAGCCAAACTGCAGGTTACCTTTTGTGGCGGGCGTTTGCCGGAAGATCACGGTCGTGTTGTCGATCCTGCCGCCGGCTTCGTTCAATTTTCCTTTGGCAACGGCCGTTGCGCTGCCACCTTCGACTTTCTCCGAATAGCACCAGTAGACGAGTTTGTTGTTGGTGAAACCGGGATCAAAGGCGACATCCAGCAGGCCACCTTGTCCCGCGTAGACTACCTCAGGCAGACCGGTGATCTTTTTGACCAGCTCACCATTTTTATCATGTATCTCCATGGTGCCTGATTTGAGGGTGATCATCAGCCGGCCGTCCGGCATGGCCACAATGGCAAAGGGATTACCCAGTTTGCCGGCAATCTTGTCCACTTTATATGGCGTGGTCGTTTTAGCTCCGGCAATCCTTGTCTGCCCCGGGAAGGCCGGTGTATAGTTAGCATACCCTGGATTCTTTTCGACGGGCGGCAGACCAGGCTGAAGTAAAAGCATGGCCAATCCGAGAAACGCACCTTTTAGCTGCATAGAAAATGTTTGGGTGAAATTAAGACTAAAGTCAACAACAAATTAAAGAGGGAGAAACCCGGGATGGAGTCATGCAAATAACGGGCAGTCAATGTATCGGAAACGGACATTTCAGGGTCAGCTGCACTTTATAAATTATTGACAGCGAATTTATTATATCTCTGGCATTTTTTTCGTTGTTTTCTGTCGGAAACCGCGCGCTGTTTTTCATCCTTCAATCCCCGTTATGTTCAAAAACTATTTCAGAACTGCATTTCGCAACCTGCTGCAGGACAAATCGCATTCCCTGATCAATATCACAGGTCTTTCGGTCGGTTTGGCGGTGGCTATGCTGATTGGGTTATGGATTGACGATGAGGTCTCATTCGACAAGAATTTTACGCATTATGACCGGATCGCACAGGTCATCCAGAACGTGACGAACAATGGCGAAGTACAGACATGGCGGGACGTTCCTTACCCCCTGGGAGAAGAGTTGCGGAAAACCTATGGCGCTGATTTTACCCAGGTGATCACCGGCATCACCGAGTCAAGCAGTGCGCCGACGGATATCAGCGGCAGCACGAAAGGTACTTGGGGCTTCTGTTCTGAATATCTGGAACCTGCTCTCCAAGGGCTTTATCCGGCTGGTGGCCATCTCCTTTCTTATTTCAATACCGGTATCTTATTATCTCATGCAGGGGTGGCTGCAAAATTATCATTACCGGGCGGCGTTGTCGTGGTGGATCTTCGTGGCGGCTGGTGGAGGGGCGCTGGCGATCACCTTTGAGGTCGTCAGTTTTCAGGCCATTAAGGCGGCCGTGAGTAATCCCATCAGAAGTTTGAGGACGGAGGGATAAAAGGGTTAAAAAACAAACTGCATATGCTAAAAAACTATTTCCTCGTCGCCTTACGCTCATTTTGGCGTAACAAGACCTTCTCCCTCATCAACATTCTCGGTCTCGCCATCGGCATCAGCGCGTCCCTCATTATCTTTCTGCTGGTTTATTACGATTTTACTTTTGATAAATTTGAGAAGGACGGCAGCCGGATTTACCGGGTCGTGGAAGACTTCGCCTTCGAGGGCAAACCGCCCGGCCACAACAGCGATGTCTGCGTCCCGATGGGACCCGCCATTGAAAAAGAGCTTACCGGCATCGAAGCGGTCGTTCCGTTCCACCTCGCCGACGAGACCCGGGTGACGATTCCCAACGCCGGCCAGCCGCGGGTCTTCAAAAAGCAAACCGACCTCGTCTTTGCCGACGCCCGGTATTTCGATCTGATCCATTATGACTGGCTGGCTGGCTCACCCACGACGGCTATCCAACAACCTTACCAGGTCGTGCTCACAGAAAAGAAGGCGGCCGTCTATTTTCCCGGCCTTGCGTATAGCGACATTGTTGGTAAAACCCTCTTCCTCGACGATACTATCCAGGTGGCGGTTACAGGGATTGTGAAGGCTATCACCGCCAACACCGACTTCGACTTCAATGTTTTTATCTCCCGATCTTCCCTGGAGACCAGCCGGCTCAGCCCGGGGTATTGGAACGAATGGAGTACTACCAGCTCCGCCGATCAACTTTTCGTTCGCCTGGCACCCGGTGCTTCGAGTACCCGGCTTTCGGCACAAATGACGCAATTGTTTACGGCGCATACGCCGCCTAATCCGGATAAGCGCAGTTCCATTGCCTTCAACCTGCAGCCCTTGTCTGACCTCCACTTTGACACCACTTACAACGGCTTCGATAATGGCCGCACCGCACATAAGCCGACGCTGTATGGCCTGCTGGCCGTGGCCGCTTTCCTTCTAGTGCTGGCCTGTATCAATTTCATCAACCTGACCACCGCCCAGGCTTCGCAACGCGCAAAGGAGATCGGAATTCGTAAGACCATGGGCAGCAACCGCGGCCAACTCAGCCTTCAGTTCCTGAGCGAGACCTTCCTGCTGACGCTCATCGCGACTTTGTTGTCTATTGCGCTGACCCCCTTCCTGCTAAAGGTCTTCGCCGACTTTATCCCGGCCGATTTTCATTTATCCTTCCGGCAGCCGATCGTCTATGGCTTCCTGCTGGCACTCATCCTCACGGTCAGCCTGCTGGCGGGCCTCTATCCCTCGCTGGTCCTCTCTTCTTTCAAACCGGTGCTGGTGCTCAAAAACCAGGCCTTTGCGGGTAGCGGTAAGACCCGATCGGCCTGGCTGCGCAAGTCGCTCACCGTCTCCCAGTTCGTGATCGCCCAGGTCTTTATCATCGCGACCCTATTGGTCAGCCAACAGATCGACTACGAGCTCAACGCCGACATGGGGTTTAAAAAGGAGGCGATCCTCTATTTCCGGACCAACTATCGCCAACCCACCGCAAAAAAAGCCGTGCTGATGAATAAGCTGAGAACTATACCCGGCATCGCCATGGTCAGCATCGCAACAGACCCTCCTTCTGCCAACAGCACCTGGACGAGCACGATGCGATACCACAATGGCAAGGAAGAGATCAAGGAAAATGTACAGGTAAAACTGGCCGACAGCAATTATTTCCGGCTCTATGGCCTGCGCCTGCTGGCCGGGACGCCCGCATCGCAAAGCGACACCACCAATGCGCTGGTCATCAACGAAACCTATGCCCATATCCTTGGCTTCCGGGACCTGCAGCAGGCCATCGGCAGGACCATCGAGTGGAGTGGCCACCGGACCATCACGGGCGTAGCCGCAGATTTCCATCAGAAATCGTTGCACGTGGTGATTCAACCGCTCGCGATCGCCAATGGGACTGATCGCGCAAGAAGTTTTAGCATCGCCCTTCGGCCGGAAAGCGCGGATGGCAAAGCATGGCCTGCCACCATCGCCGCCATGGAAAAAGCCTTCAAAGAGGTCTATCCGGACGACGACTGCGAGTATCATTTTTTGGATGAGTCGATCGCCAAATATTATACTGCCGAACAAAGCATGGTCCGCCTGCTGGCGTGGTCTACGGGCCTGATTATTTTTATCAGCTGTCTTGGGCTGCTCGGGCTGGTCATCTATATCACCAACCAGCGAACGAAAGAGATCGGCATCCGCAAGGTCATCGGCGCCACCGTTGCCAACCTGGTCTTCTTACTCTCCCGGGATTTCCTGAAACCAATAGCGCTTGCGATCCTTATCGCCGCACCTATCGCCTGGTGGGGCGGCAATAAATGGTTGCAGAATTTCGCTTACCGCACTACTCTGAGCGGGTGGGTCTTTTTCGTGGGTTGCGGAGCACTGTTCCTGATCGCCCTGATCATCCTCTGTCTTCGTACCTTCCGGGCTGCTGTAGCGAATCCGATCGAGAGCCTTAGAACTGAGTAGGCTTAAGCGTTAGGGTGGGTATTATGAGTGGCACGGGGGCGGCGTTGCTGATCGACGAGAGCCGATCGGGCTGGGTGTGTCGAAATTTTCGGGTAAGACGCTTTAACTTTTACCGGGTACGGCAGTCATAGGTAGAACTAAAATCTACAATATGAAAGGGAGAATTGGCGTCCTGCTGGCCGTCCTTGTCTTAACCGGCAATCAACTTTTCGCGCAATCATTTCAATTAGGGATCAAAGGCGGGGGAAACCTGAGCGACTTCATCTCTGGCAGCACCTCTACCGGCACCTCTTTTTCCGCGCAGGCGGGTTGGAATGCAGGTCTCTTTGTGAATTTCTGGCTGGGAAATCATTTCGCCATTGCGCCGGAACTACTGTATACGACGGAAGGCGCCGGGATCAAAAGGACTAGCACTGGCGACAATGGAACGGTGACGATCAACAATAATCTCAATCTACGTTATGTCAGCATCCCGGTGATGGCTAAATTACGGTTCACTGGTGGATTTTACGTTGAGGCTGGCCCCGAAGTGAGTGTGAATGTCAGCTCTTCCAGCTGGGAGGACCAGAGTGTAAAAAATCTCACCAACAATGCAGAATTGGGGGCTGCGGCCGGCATCGGATATCAAAGTCCGATCGGGCTGGGTGTCAGCCTTCGGTATACTGTTGGCCTCACGGCGGCCGATAATACCAGCGATGTTACGTGGGGCGATCTCGACATGCGCAACAGCAGCTTTAGCCTGGATCTGTTCTGGACGATCTTCAACAATCGGAGATTGGCCGAGAATTGGTGATGCTTGGTGGGTGATGCCTAATTGGGGAATTCTAGTGGTGTAAATATATTGATAATCAATTAGTTGTGAACATGTCTTGGCAGGTCATGAAAATTTAACGATAAAGTCTACTACATTGATAGGGAATTAATATCTTTGGTTAGTTTTTTTCACTATCAAACAAAAGTATATGAGTTTACGTCTCGGCGATAAGGCGCCTAATTTTCAAGCAAAGACATCTATTGGTGACATCGACTTTTACGAATACCTGGGTAATAACTGGGGGATCCTCTTCTCCCACCCCGCCGACTATACTCCTGTGTGTACAACCGAACTGGGTCGCACGGCCGCACTGAAGGATGAATTCGCCAAGCGCGGCGTGAAAGTGCTGGCGCTGAGCGTAGATCCGGTGGATAAGCACCTGGGCTGGATCAAGGATATCAATGAAACGCAGAAGGTGGAAGTTGACTTCCCGATCATCGCCGATGAAGATCGTAAGGTTTCTACTTTATATGAATTCATTCATCCGAATGCCAGTGCTACAGCGACTGTCCGTAGCCTGGTCGTGATTGGTCCTGATAAACTGGTGAAGCTGATCATCACTTATCCTGCGTCTACAGGACGGAATTTTGTGGAGGTGCTGCGGGTTGTTGATTCGCTGCAGCTGACTGCGAACCATAGCGTGGCTACACCTGCCGACTGGAAAGAGGGTGAGGATGTGATCGTTGTGCCGTCGGTCTCTACGGAAGATGCGCAGAAGAAGTTCCCGAAGGGCGTGAGGATCGTTAAGCCTTACCTAAGGTATACGCCGCAGCCGAATAAGTAACCGAGCCGTAGGCGAGAGTTACCGAGCCGTAGGCGAGAGTTACCGAACGAGACGGACCGTGACGAAGCAGGTCCGGCGAAGTTCTACTGACGACTGACGTTTTAATTGAATATGGTTCTTATACGGGGCAAGCGACTTTGGTCGGCTTGCCTTTTTTTTAGCGTTCACCCGGAGATGTTGGGGGGACATGCGGAGCGGTCCCGGGGGGTGTGTCGGTCTTTAGCGCGCTGTTGATAATACCGACAATGACGTAGGGGATCGGTGAGATCAGAAATTCGAAAATGCTACTTAACAGCAGGCGAATGGATACGGAAACCTCATGCATGAATCCATCATAGACGCCCGATAAAATAAGTACGACCAGACCACAGGCATAGAGGATATGCCAGAGTTGCAACAGCCAATCGGGCCAAAATCTTTTATAAGCGAAAAGTCCGATGGCATAGGCGATGATGACGGCCCCGAATTTTAATACATGTCTTTCCAGTCTTGTCATAGAGTAGAAGACGGGCGGATCGAGGACGTACAGGTTATAGACGGAATACAAAATGATGATCGCCAGCAGCCCGAGGATAAAGAACAATCGACTTTTACGGGGCCGTTGCATTCGTTTGTAATTTTTTGGACAATCCCGGTTCTTTAGAAAAGAGGTACCATAACCAGAAAATGAAGGCGTAGATCACGAAGGTAAAAAGGTAATGGTGGGAGAAGTCGAGGTATTCGGGATGATGCAGAAAAACCAGAACCAGCCCGGAGCAACGGATAACGTTTAATATTTCGATGAGGATGATACCGCCGAGTATAAAGGTCAATTTCCGATAGGGAGGGGCAGGCAGGCAAAGGATCAATCCCGCATAGAGCACGAGTATTTCCAAGCCATTGCATACATCTGCCACAAACAGCAATCTTTCCTGTCCCCGATTTAAAGCCATACCTTCTTCTGTCTCGCCGATGTAGGGGTAGACTTTTGGACGTATGGTGGGGAAAGTTGAATAATCGTTGGAGCGGCTGAAGAAATTCAGGGTCGCGGCAGTGCTGTTGCCGATGAGATTGGTCAGCGGTCTATCCAGGATCCTGCCCGGAAGCAGGACGGAGAGATACAGTGCCTTCCAGATCAGGAACAGAGCGAGGGATTTCAGTAAAAACTGCTTTACTGGTTTAGGGATACGGGTCAATTTAACGGACAATAACATTTACTCAGCGATATAAGCGAGAGATACTTTTTTCTGTTTGTTTCTATCCAACACCATTTTCAAACCCAGGCCGAGGCCTGCTATCAACAAGAGCACAATCCCGCCATCTAATGGTGCGCTCTGACTTGGAGTGCCGGTTCCCCAGCCATTCGAGCTGCCGGTGGGCGTTTTGTTATCAAATTCGGAAATGTAATCGTTAAGGAGCGTTTCCAGCTGTTGACTAAAACTCAGGATATCCTTTACGAAAGGATCATTAGCGCTCAGAGGGATATTTTGGGTTAAATGGGTCAGGTCGCTGTAGATGGGTACTCCGAGACTTTTATTGGTATTAGCACGGGAAATAGTGAATACCGTTGTGGCGACGATTGTCAGGAAGAGTGTGCGGGTTACATTTTTCATGTTGGTAATAAAGTAATAATCAACTGGTTATAAAATAAAAATGCCGGATGTAGCTGATAAAAGGTGGGCTTTCGTAGAATTTCCAGTGGAAGTTAGACTATACTTTTGTAGGAGGTATACCGAAGATAGGCTATTTGTTTACAATTACGAATAAATTTAATCTAAAAATTACGATAAGTTATGCACAAATGTGTGCATGTTAACGGGGCAAGTCCAAACAGGGCTTGCCTTTTTTATTGCCAGGTAATGGCGGTACTTTGAATATAAGCATTTTCATTTTCGATCTGTGTCACTCTTCCCAGGGTGTCGTAAGTGTAGGTAAAGGTGATCGTTCCATAGATGGTATTATAGGTCTGCACCATATGCTGGCATTTTGTGCTATACGCCGCGTTTCCATATGACTCATATTCGCCGACCTGAATATCGTCCAACGGCTTCGCAGGCTGATTTTGGTAATAGGTATAAGTGACACCGCCTGAGTTGGATATCATATCGCCTCCCTGGAAAGTAGAGGTCGATAAGTTGAAGTAGGGATTGCCGTTGATGGAGGTGACGGTCATCGTATCGGCGCCGCTGTTTGAATAGGTATATTTTTCGAGGTATCCCTGGTTGCCGGACCAGTACTTGTCCGTGCCAATACTTCCGTCGGAATTGAGTTCCAGCGTATCGATCGTCACATTACCAGACTGATCGATGTTCGATGTGAATACCGTTAGCTTCCCATATTGGAAAGTCTTGGTGAACGAGGCGCTGTCATAGCTATATAAGATAGTCGTTACGCGGCCCTGACCGTCATAGGAAAAATTCCAGGTTTCACCATTGGAGTTTTTAATGGAAGAAACCTGGCTGGCGGGTTTCGATGTCGATTTTTTCGAGCAGTTGGCGAAAAAAAGCGCGAGGCCTATCAGACAAAAAGATAGAATAAAACGCATAAAATTGGTTTGTGCGCAAACATACCGCCGACGGACCGGCAATGGAAGGGGGAATCGACGGGCGACGGGGGAAATAGACGAAGGGTGAATCGGCGGGCCGCGAAGGGGGATTGGCGGCTGGTGGGCGGTGATTTTGGTTTTCATAGGCGGCCGGTGGGCGGGCATAATGTCGGCATTAATCATTATCTTGAAGCAGCTAACCTGACAATGAATGATGAGGCTATCTGTCCCGGCAGCAGGCTATATTGTAGCCATGACCGTCTGTTGTTGTTTTTCATCGCTGGCGCAAACCAAGGCGACCGGCTCGACCGAAACCGCCAGGCAGGAAACGACATTATCCCCGGAGGAGATCAGGGACAAGGTGTACAAAGATTCCCTGGAGAAAGCCCTGGCAACCGCATCCGACTCCACCAGATTCAAAATACTCTCTGCCCTTGACCAGGCCTATATTAACAGCAATCCCGCCAAAAGCCTGGAATACGAGAAGAGGCGGCTGGCCGTTGCGGAGAAGCTGCAAAATCTCCATTACGAATCGTTCGCCTATATCGCTTTGAGCCGCCCGGCCATTTATCTCAACGACATCCCTGACGCGAAGATTTGGCTGAAAAAAGGCTACGCGCTCGCCGAACAGGTAAAGGACAGTTTGGCCATGGCTAAGGCCCTCCTCAATCTCGGTTCGGTCAGCCAGGCTTCTTCCGATCAAACCGCTGCCCTCGATTATTACCTTCGTTCGCTGCGCATCGCCAAAGCAATCAGGGACACGCTGCTCATGAACTTCAGCAGTATAAACGTCGGTTCGGTTCATTATGCTGAAGGTAATTACGTCAAGGCGGAAGAATACACCCTGCCCGTCTTATCCCAGATCGATTCCACCCGGGGTGATCCCCAGCAGGCGCCGAAAGCGATGGAAATGTTGGGGAACATCTATTTCAAAGAGAATAAATCCGCGCTGGCGCGCTACTATTATGAAAATGGGATCAGGCTTTATGCGAGGCAAAAGAACAACCTGGGTCTGGCGACCATTTACTATCATCTGGTAGGGCTTTATCTATCCAGGCCAGACTCCGCTCTCTACTTTGCCTTCAAGGCAAAGGATATCTGGGACAGAACGAATCCGGATTATTTCATGGTCGGGGAAAATCTCTTCAATATCGGCGCCATCTACTACTCCATGGCGGAAGACTCCCCGCACCCTGCCAAAGAAAATAGGATGGCGCCGTTACAGAGGATAGTGCTGTTACAGAAAGCCGAAGCATACTGCTCCATGGGCCTTACCTCCGGGCTCAAGACGCATCGTGCCGAAGAACTGATCAGTTATTATAACCAGCTGGCGGACATTCAGGGCTTGCTGCATGAATACAAGCCAGCGTATGAGAATGCCATCAAGGGCGCCAGGCTCAATGACTCGCTCTATTCCCAGGATGAGAAAAACAAGCTGGCATCGATGGATGAAAAGTACCAGGTACAGCTACGCGAGGATCAACTGGCGGGCAAAAACCACGACCTCTCCATCCAGAGCCGCCAGATCTATTACCTGCTGGGCGGCATTGTCCTGCTGGCCATCATCGGAGGCCTGGTATACTGGCAGAGCCGCACCCGGAAAAGGCTCAACACGAGACTACTGGTCCTGAACCGTGAGTTGGATGAGGCCAACCAAGTGAAAACCCGTTTTGTCGGCATCCTGAATCACGATCTCAAAGCGCCCGTCTCCAACCTGATCAATATCGTGCATCTGCAGAAAGAAGGGGCCGGCATCGTGGATCCCTCTACCACGGCCGCGCTCGGAGAACGGGTCAGGATCCAGGCCGAGAACCTGCTGGAATCCATCGAGGATATGTTGTCCTGGAGCAAAGGGCAAATGAAGAACTTCCAGCCTCAGATGGACTGGATTTCCGTCAGCGATCTTTTCGCCGATATCGCGAACCACTTTTCAGGTAGCCCACAAGTGACGATCAATTTTACAGCGCCGGAAGGCATGAAATTGAATACCGACGAATACTTTCTCAAGACCATTCTCCGCAACCTGACCGGCAATGCGATAAAGAGTCTGGCGGGGCAGCCGGATGGGAGGATTCAGTGGACGGCCCGCCAGGAAGAAGGCAAAGCAGTACTTACAATCAGCGATAACGGGCCCGGGATCACGGCAACGCAGCTGCAACCGCTGTATGACGAATCGCTGCCCTCTTCTCTTAAAGCGGGTCTGGGACTTCACCTGGTCCGGGACCTGTCCAAAGCCATCAACTGTGTGATAGCCGTGTCGCCGACGCCCGGAAAAGGGGTAGAGTTCCGCCTCACCCTGTAAACCTTTCTCGTTATCTTCGTACTCCATGGATCCGATTAAGCCGCCTTATAGCTTTGTGATCGTCGACGACGAAGAAATAGACAGGTTAACGGCGCTTTCTATTGCCGTGAAATATCCTTTGCTGCAAATCTCGGGCATCTATACTACCGCCGAAGAAGCCCTGGCAGCCTTACAGGACAGGCCTATACAGATCATGCTGCTGGATATCGACCTGCCCGGTCTCAATGGGCTGGAATTCCGGCGCCTGATGATGGAGGTGCCGGTTTGCATTTTTATTACGGCCTATTCCGAACATGCCGTCGAGGGTTTCGAACTGGCGGCCTTCGACTTCATCGAGAAACCGTTGACCAGCGATCGCTTTGCGTTGACCATGCGCAGGGTGGAAGAATACATGGGCCTTCTTGAAAAGGCCTCCCTGTTCGAGATTGGCTTGGGTGGAGACTTCGTTTATATCAAAGACGGGCATGATCAGATCAGGATCAAATTTCACGAGATCCTTTACCTGGAAGCTTTAAGGGACTATAGCAAGATCGTCACGCTCCATAAGGTCTATTGTGTCACCTCCAACCTGGGCAACCTGCTGAAAGAAAAGCCGTTTGAAAGCTTCGTGCGCATCCACCGCAGCTACGCCGTACAGCAAAATTTTATCCAGAAGATCACGCCAAAGACGGTTTTCGTCAATGATGTTGAGCTTCCCATCGGCCGCAGCTATAAGGCCCTGGTAAAAAAGATGGGATAAATATCCGGCGAGCGGTGGGATAAACTTCCGGCGAGCGGTGGGATAAACTTCCGACGAGCGGTGGGATTCTTCCGACGAGCGGCTTTCTTATTCGACGAAGGCCATCGGCCGCGTCCTTCATTGGATAGTATGGTCATTGGTTGAATAGCCCATCCTGCGCTCTCGGATTTCCGATAGCTTCGGGCAAAGCTAATAGATATGAAATCTCCTTTTTTCAACCTGTTTTTTGCCGTGCTGTTTGGCCTGATGGCCATTCTATCACTTTGGTCCTGCTCAAAGAAATCAACAAAGGCTCCCGGGGTTAATCCGGGTGACTCCACAGGCACGGGTACCGGAAACATGGGCGCCGGTACGACGGATGTCTATATTTGCGGCAGCACCTACTATTCTGGTAAATCGATTGGCGGCGCGTGCTATTGGAAAAATGGGGTGGAGGTCGACCTGCCGAGCGATGAAATGGCTGCGAATGCCAACGCCATCGCGGTGTCCGATACAAACGTCTATGTGGTCGGCAGGGTCGACACCAGCGCCTGTGTTTGGATCAATGGGAAACTCATGAACATTGGCGGCGGGGAAAATAGCAGCGCCATGGGTGTCAAGGCGGTCCACGATACGGTGTACATCAACTTTGGCGCCACAGTCGGTGTCGGGCCGGCGCCGAATGTCGTGGTGGCCAGCGTCGTGCTGATCCTCTACCCGAACGGTGGGTACAGTTCATTTAACGACGTAGGCAACTACGGTCATCCCTACGCGGGTGGTATCGACGTGGCAGGAGGGCAGGTGTATACGGCGGGATCCAATGTGTTTAGCGACAAATATCTTTACGGCCAGCCGGTTTACGAGCTATCACCTGTTTACTGGAAAAACGGATCCCTGGTCAATTTGCCCTATCCGGCCCCTTATGCGATGATGCAAGGGACGACCAGTGCCATCTTTGTTTCCGGTACCGATGTCTATACCGCCGGCGCTGAAGCCTTCAGTCCGGATTCCACAAGTTATTTCGATAATTACGACCTGCCGGTGTATTGGAAGAATCAAACGGCTGTCGAATTGGATGCTCCTTCGGGTATTGGAGCGGCGTCGGGAATCGCGGTCTCCGGCACTGATGTCTACGTGTCGGGCTACGAATACAGCGGCGGGAACTACGAGCCCTGTTTCTGGAAGAATGGGACCGTCAACTGGCTGGGGAGGACCAGTTTCGCCGGTTACGCCAATTCGATCGCCCTATCAGGAAGCGACGTGTACTGTGCCGGGTATGAGATCATCAATCCCGACCCCAATAACAGCAATGAAGCTTACATCGCCGCCGAATGGAAAAATGGATCCGAGACCCTGCTATCGCCGACGGCTACGAGCAGCGTCGCCAACGGCGTGTTTGTGGTGGCTCACTAACAGGCTTGTCTTTTTTTCGACCTATTACTCCTGAATGCCCACGATTTTGGCTTCATCACTGAGCTGGACGGCGAAAATGAGCATTTTGGTGGCTTCCTTACCCTGGGCGGTGAATTTTAGATTGACGACGGTGAAATAAATGTTGATGGGCACCATTTCAAAGAGGACTTCTTTCCGCATGTCGAGTACGTAAGCGGAATCGACCCGAGGGTGGTACTTTTCCTTATAGGGAGCGGAAGCTTTCAGCAATTGGGTAAGGGACGTTCGCAACTCTTTCCGGGTCACGACAATGACGGTGTCGTCATGGCAAAAGGGAACGGTGCAAAGGTTCATTAAATTTTCTACGGACGTATCGCTGATGAGGTCATTGACGAAAGCGGTGGCAACGGCAATGGCTTTGTCGGATTGGGTTTGCGCAGGTTGTGCTGGTTGTGCCTGTTGCGCAGGTTGCGCCTGGCAAAAGGATGCGGGTAAAACGAATAGACATATAAGAATGATGGGCCTGATCATAGACAAATTTATTGTTTTTAGCGGACACCGGGTGTATCGAAAGCGGACAATGACTGGCCGTGGGGGCCTACTAAGTGATTGTTTATCATCGGGTCAGGAATCTGGGGTCTTTTTTGAGAGATTTCGGCATGCTGCAAAACTACTTCAAGACTGCTATCCGGAGCCTCATGCGGAATGGGTTGTATTCGGTGATCAATATTTTTGGCCTTAGCATCGGGCTGGCCTGTGCGATGCTGATCGTTCTTTACGTGAAGGACGAATGGAGCTTTGACCGGTTTTTCAGCCAGAGCAACCACATTTACCGGATCAATCACACGATGCGCGACCCGATGGGTGGGGAACATCGCATGGGCATCACCGGTTATTTTCAGGGGCCGCATTTTTCGGCGAAGATCCCTGCGATGAAGGCTTTCGTGCGTGTACAAAAAAGTTATCAACAAATAAAAACGGGTGATGACATCGCCGCGCAGGAGGTCACGCTGGTGGATTCGAACTTCTTTTCGGTGTTTTCTTTTTCGATCTTGAGC
The DNA here is from genome assembly GCA_026225275.1 of Puia dinghuensis. Classification (GTDB taxonomy): domain Bacteria; phylum Bacteroidota; class Bacteroidia; order Chitinophagales; family Chitinophagaceae; genus Puia; species Puia dinghuensis_B. Next base: position 2,177 of record JAMFSL010000199.1, on the reverse strand, counting down.
GGTAGTGCGGAATATGCTTTGCGGGCACCGCGGTCTATTGTCATTACTGAAAGTGTCGCTAGGAAGCAATTCGGGACGGTGGATGCGGTTGGGAAAACGATCCAGCTAAAAGACGGCGACCAGTTTCAACCCTACCTGGTCGGGGCCGTCACCCGGGACTGCCCGGAAAATTCAACGATCCAGTACAAGATGGTGCTGCCACTGAAGGAATCTCCTGACCAGGAAGCCAAAGCGGATAACTGGTTCAATGCTTTCCTAACGACCTACGTGGTACTGGCGCCGGATGGCAACCTGACAACGGTTGGTCAACAGATGAATAAGGTCTATCATTCGGAGGCGGGTTCGTTTATCGCGAGCGTGGAAAAGAAATATCATTTCACGGACAATACCACCTTTTCTTTAGAACCGCTGACGGCTATTCATCTGGATGTGACCTACGGAAGCGGGAGCCCTGGCAATGGCAGCAACCCGATATATTCTTATCTGCTGTCGGGGATCGCGTTGTTTATCTTACTGATCGCCTGTATCAATTTTGTCAATCTGACGGTGGCGCGTTCGCTGAAGCGGGCGAAGGAGATCGGGGTGCGGAAGGTCGTTGGCGGCAGCCGCGGTCAGCTGATGGGTCAGTTCCTGGGCGAATCGATGTTGTTGTCGCTGGCCGCCTTTCTGCTGGCGATCATCGAGGTGAAGTTGGTGCTGCCTGTCTTCAATACGGTGGCCAATAAATCGCTGGCCTTATCATATTTGCTGGATGGCCGGTTGGTGATGAGCTTCATCGCTCTGTATTTGGCGACAGGATTTTTGGCGGGTTTTTATCCGGCATTGGTGCTCTCGGGTTTCGATCCGGCGCAGACCTTATATGGCCGGTTTATGCCGGCAGGTAAAAATTATTTACAGCGGGCGTTGGTGGTGCTGCAGTTTACGCTGGCTTCCTTTGTGATCATGGCCACGACGGTCCTGTTTTCTCAATTCAAATTTCTGACGACGGAGAAACTGGGTTATGATGACAGTAACCTGGTCCTGATGCCGAAGGATAATCTGACGGTAGCGGAGACGACATTGTTGCGGCAGGAATTGAGGAAGGACCCGGATATTGTAGGGGTGGCGGCGAAAAATGGTGGCTCAGCGATGACGGGCGGGACGGTTAACGATCATCAATCCATTATTTTTATTTTCGAAACGATAGATGAGTATTATTTACCGATGCTGCATGTCCCGGTCGCGGCGGGGCGGGGTTTTTCGACGAAATATGCTACTGATACCACGACAGGAGTTTTGGTCAATGAGACCTTTGTCAAAGAGGCCGGGTGGAAGCAGCCGATCGGCCAGGTCGTGAAGTTCATGGGGCAGGACAGCAACCGGCTGACGGTGGTTGGTGTTGTTGCCGATTATCATTTCGAGCCGTTGAATCAGAAGATCAGGCCGCAGCTTTTTGTCATGGCGCCGAAGGGCGACCTGGGCAGCGTGTATATCCGTATCCGGCCGGGAACGGAGGCGGCCAGCCTGGCTTATATCACAAAGGTATTTCGGGGACTATTCCCGATGACGCCATTAGATCCTACGTTCAAGAATGAGACCAACCAGAAGAATTATGAATCGGAGGCGAGGTGGAAGCAGATCCTGCTGTTCAGTGCGATCATTACGATTTTCATCTCTTGTGTCGGGTTGTTCGGGCTGGCGGTGTTTCGGCCGAGCGGCGGACGAAGGAGATCGGCATCCGCAAGGTGCTGGGGGCTTCTGTTGCGAGTGTGGTGCGGATCCTGTCGCGGGATTTTCTCTGGCTGGTGTTAGTGTCGCTGGTGCTGGCGATACCGTGTGCGTGGTTTGCGGCGAACCGGTGGCTGGAGGCTTATCCTTATCGGATTAAGCTGGGGTGGGGACTTTTTGGGTTGCCGTGTGTGTTGGTGGTGGGGATTGCGTTGGTGACAGTTGGGATGCAGGCGATGAAGGCGGCGATGGCGAATCCGACGAAGAGTTTACGCGCAGAATGAGCGAATATTCCAACTTTTGATCAGCGGGTGACATTATTTTATTCACCCATAATCTGCTGTTATGTTTTTCAATTATCTGAAAACCGGGCTCAGGAATATCCTGAAGTACAAGGTATTTTCCCTGATCAATGTCGCGGGGCTGGCGGCGGCTATGTCGGTTTGCATGCTGATCATCCTCATGCTGGC
>JAMFSL010000198.1 GCA_026225275.1 Puia dinghuensis | reverse complement strand
CTTTGGGAGCAGTTATAAGCCGGCGTAGCTCAGTTGGTAGAGCAGCTGATTTGTAATCAGCAGGTCGGGGGTTCGAGTCCCTCCTCCGGCTCTGAGGGAGGAGTTCCTCCTCAGACCAGTAGAAAATTGCAGCCGGGCGAGTAGTCAAGTGGCCAACGACAACAGACTGTAAATCTGTCCTCTTACGAGTTCGGTGGTTCGAATCCATCCTCGCCCACTTAGATGCCAAAGCGATAGCGGAGGCAAAAAAAGTTCGTCGCCAAAGCGGTAGCGGAGGCAAAAAAAGTTCGTCGCCAAAGCGATAGCGGAGGCAAAAAAAGTTCTTTACTTAGATGGCAACCTGCTTAAGTCGAGGGCAGGATGCAAATGCGGAAGTAGCTCAGTTGGTAGAGCGACAGCCTTCCAAGCTGTAGGTCGCGGGTTCGAACCTCGTCTTCCGCTCAAGAGTGTCATCGTTTGAGGAATCGTTTGAGAAAAGGAATTCGACCAGCCGTTGTAGCTCAGGGGTAGAGCACTTCCTTGGTAAGGAAGAGGTCGTGAGTTCAATTCTCATCAACGGCTCTTGTATTGATTATTTTTTGTAGCGATAAGGATCGAATAGAACGGATTTTGCCCCGATTGTGGTGGGGGGCGGTAAGTCGGTAAATTTTAAAAAACACAACTTTAAAAACAGATAACAATGTCAAAAGAGACCTTCAAGAGGGACAAACCTCACGTTAACGTTGGTACTATTGGTCACGTTGACCATGGTAAGACCACTTTGACTGCTGCTATCACCTCTATTCTAGCAGGAAGAGGGTTGGCAGAAGCAAAAAAATATGATGAGATCGATGCTGCTCCGGAAGAAAAGGAAAGGGGTATTACCATCAATACAGCGCACGTTGAGTATGCGACGACTAACCGTCACTATGCGCACGTGGACTGTCCGGGTCACGCTGACTATGTAAAAAATATGATCACCGGCGCTGCCCAGATGGACGGAGCGATCCTGGTGGTAGCTGCGACAGACGGTCCGATGCCCCAGACGAAAGAGCATATCCTGCTGGCTCGTCAGGTAGGTGTACCCCGTATCGTAGTTTTCATGAATAAGGTAGATCTGGTGGATGATCCTGAACTGCTGGAACTGGTAGAAATGGAAATCCGCGAGTTGCTGACTTCCTATGGATTCGATGGTGACAATACGCCCATCATCCAGGGTTCTGCCACCGGCGCTCTGGCCGGCGAAGAAAAATGGGTCAAAGCGATCGACGAGCTGATGGCCGCTGTAGACAGCTATATCCCGCTGCCTCCCCGCCCGGTAGATCTGCCTTTCCTGATGTCTGTTGAAGATGTGTTCTCGATCACGGGCCGTGGTACCGTTGCTACCGGTCGTATTGAAAGAGGCGTTATCAAGGTAGGCGAAGGCATCGAGATCGTAGGTCTGATGGAAGCTCCGCTGACCTCTACGGTTACGGGTGTTGAAATGTTCCGTAAGCTCCTTGATCGCGGTGAAGCCGGTGACAATGCCGGTCTGCTGCTGCGTGGTATTGAAAAGAACCAGATCCGTCGTGGGATGGTGCTTTGCAAACCCGGATCTATCACTCCGCACACTGAGTTCAAAGGTGAAGTTTACGTATTGAGCAAGGAAGAAGGTGGTCGTCACACTCCTTTCTTTAACAAATATCGTCCTCAGTTCTATTTCCGTACGACGGACGTGACTGGTGAAGTTACGCTGCCGGCTGGTACTGAAATGGTGATGCCTGGTGACAATACTTCCCTGCACGTGGTGCTGATCCAGCCGATCGCCATGGAAAAGGGCCTGAAGTTCGCTATCCGTGAGGGTGGTCGTACGGTAGGTGCGGGTCAGGTGACTGAGATTATCAAGTAGGAATTTAAGCGCCGGGAGTAACTTTTAACAGGGAACCCGATTGCGCATGTAGTGAAAAAAGCAGATTTTTCATATCTTTGTAAGGACTGAGAGCTGTTCCGAAGGTATTCGGGATAGCTTTCAGCTTTCTGGCAGCCGGTGAAGCGGCCGGACAAAGAATACGGGCATAGTACAACGGTTAGTATAGAGGTCTCCAAAACCTTTGATCTGGGTTCGAATCCTAGTGCCCGTGCAAAAGACGACAAAAATGAACAAAATCACGACCTATTTCCGGGAGTCGTACAAGGAATTGCTGGAAAAAGTGAGCTGGCCGACCTGGAGTGAATTGCAGCAATCGACGGTGATCGTGCTGGTAGCTACGCTGCTGATCACGGTGATCGTGTGGATCATGGATTTGATTAGCAGTTCGATATTGCATTTGGTGTATTCGTTTTTCAGTTAGTCGGGATCAGGTGTCAAAATTCTATTTATGACGGAAACAGTGAATCAACAAGAGATGCAGACTTCGGCCGAGAGCAAGCCTCAGGTGGAAACGAAGTGGTATGTCCTTCGTGTAGTGAGTGGTAAGGAGCGTAAGGTGAAGGAATACCTGGACAAGGAGATCTCGCGTGGCGGATGGAGTGAGATCGTGAAGCAGGTATTTCTACCGGTGGAGAAGGTATATAAGGTACAGAACGGCAAGAAGGTGATGAGAGAGCGTAATTATTATCCTGGTTATGTGATGGTGGAAGTCTCGGAAGGTAAATTGGGTGATGACCTGAGGGAAGTGATCAAGAATACGAACAGTGTGATCCATTTCCTGGGCAAAGAGAATCCGATAGCTTTGCGTAAGGCTGAGGTCAATAAGATGTTGGGTAAGATGGATGAGATGGCCGAATCGGGCAGCATGAGCATGAGTGAGCCGTTCATCATCGGGGAAACGATCAAGATCATCGAAGGGCCTTTCAATGATTTCAACGGGATCATCGAAGAGGTGAACGACGAAAAGAAGAAATTGAAAGTGACGGTGAAGATCTTCGGCCGTTCAACGCCGGTAGAGTTGAATTATATGCAGGTGGAGAAGATTTCGTAACGCAAATAATAAATGATATAAAAAAAACCTTCCAATCGGAAGGTTTTTTTTATTCAGCTATGGTTGATTAATTGCCATTGTCATTGTCGTGATCGAAATGGGGGGTCGGCTCTTCGAAAGCGGTTGTTGTCGATTCGGGCATAACGGGAGTGGGTACAGGAGCGGCCTTTTTAGGAGCGGCTTTTTTCTTCGCTGCTTTCTTTTTTGGGGCGGCTTTTTTGGGAGCAGATTTTTTGGGAGCAGCTTTCTTAGGAGCGGCTTTTTTAGGAGCAGCTTTCTTAGGCGCAGCTTTTTTCGGGGCGGCTTTCTTAGGAGCCGCTTTTTTGGCAGCTTTTTTAGGAGCGGCTTTTTTCTTCGCAACTTTTTTCTTCGCAGCCTTTTTAGGAGCAGCTTTCTTTACCGCTTTTTTAGGAGCCGCTTTTTTTGCCGCTTTCTTAGGAGCCGCTTTTTTTACCGGCTTTTTTTTAGACTTTGACATAGTTTGTTGAGCGTTTTAAGTTGTTAGAGAATTGTAATGGATTATTAACGGAAAAGTTAGTCAGAAAAATCCAAATATAAAAAAATGACCCAAAAATTTCTTCACAAAAGATTGGTTTGGAGCCTTCATTTGGTCGTGGGATTGAATTCGGGAACAGGACACCGGGAGTTTTGGCGAGTCCCGGGCGTTAGAGCGTCATCAGATCAGATGAGGGTGAGGTGGCCGGGAGCGGAAAAAAAAGGGCAGTAAAATAGGCTATATGCTGATTTTTTCATTAATTTTGCGTCCCCAAATGTAAGTTCTTATCAAAATGATGGTTTGGGAGTTCCTGCCAGTTGGCGGGGACGTTAACACCAAAAATTAAGTAACATGGCAAAAGAGATTTCCGGTTATGTCAAGTTGCAGGTCAAGGGCGGTCAAGCCAATCCTGCACCTCCTATCGGGCCGGCGTTAGGTTCTAAAGGCGTGAATATCATGGAGTTCTGCAAGCAATTTAATGCCAGGACCCAGGATAAAATGGGAAAAGTACTCCCAGTTCTCCTCACTGTTTACACGGACAAGTCATTCGAATTTATCATCAAGACTCCTCCCGCAGCCATTCAGTTGCTGGAAGCGACGAAGTTGCCGAGTGGTTCCAAGGAGCCGAATCGTAACAAAGTTGGAAAAGTTACCTGGGCACAGGTAGAAGTGATCGCGAAGGACAAAATGCCTGACCTGAATTGCTTCACTATCGAGAGTGCTATGCGCATGGTAGCGGGTACTGCCCGTAGCATGGGGATCACTGTAGATGGGAAAGCACCCTTCTAGGTCTTAAATCCTTTTTGGCAAGTCCTTTTTGGCAAATTCAAACTTCTAAATTTATTACGAAATGGCTATCACGAAGAAAAGAAAAGCAGCCTCTTCGAAGGTTGATAAAAATAAGTTTTATACGCTCAAGGAAGCCTCTTCTCTTGTAAAAGAGGTGAATACGACGAAGTTCGACTCGAGCGTGGATCTGCATGTTCGTCTGGGTGTGGACCCGAAGAAGGCCGATCAGTCCATCCGCGGGACGGTGAATCTGCCGCATGGCACGGGTAAGACCAAGAGGGTATTGGTGCTTTGTACTCCTGACAAGGAGGCCGATGCGAGAGCTGCGGGGGCGGATTATGTCGGATTGGATGAATATATTCAGAAGATAGAAGGCGGCTGGGTCGATGTGGATGTGATCGTGGCAACGCCTTCGGTGATGCCGAAGATCGGCCGTTTGGGTAAAGTGCTGGGTCCCCGGAATCTGATGCCTAATCCAAAGACGGGAACCGTCACTAATGATGTGGCTGCTGCCGTGAAAGAGGTAAAAGGCGGCAAGATCGCTTTCAAGGTGGATAAGGCTGGTATCATCCATGCTTCTATCGGCCGGGTAAGTTTTACGCCGGAAAAGCTGGTGGAGAACAGCCAGGAGCTGATCGGCGCCATTATCAGGGCCAAGCCGGCCACTGCCAAGGGTACATATGTCAAGAGCGTATTTATGGCAAGCTCTATGAGCCCCGGCATTGCTTTGGACGCTAAAGCCTTCATTCAATAGGGATGGCGAAGAAAAAATGATTTATCCAAGCCCGATCGATCGGGTACAACACAAAGAGTTATGAACAAAGATCAAAAAAATGAAGTCATTGAGCTGTTGAAAGACAAGTTCAAGGAATATAATAACTTCTACGTCACCAATACGGAATCGCTGAGCGTAGAGCAGATTGGCAAACTGCGCAGGATCTGCTTTGACAAGAATGTAGAAATGAAGGTGGCAAAGAACACCTTGATCAAGAAGGCGCTGGAAGGGATCGACAATGCACGTTTTTCCGGTGTGTATGAATCCCTGAACGGGGTAACGGCGCTGCTGTTCTCTGAGAATGCGAAGGAGCCTGCGATGATCATCACCTCGTTCCGGAAGGCTGGCAATCTGGAAAAGCCTGTTCTGAAAGCGGCTTTTATCGACGGTGATGTATATGCCGGAGATGACCAGTTGAAGGCGTTGACGACGCTGAAGAGCAAGCATGACCTGATCGGCGAGATCATCGGTCTGTTGCAGTCGCCTGCGAAGAATGTGATCAGCGCCCTGAATGCGGGTAACAAGCTGGCTAGCCTGGTGAAGGCGCTGGAAGCACGGGCAGAAGCGGCCGCAGCTAATTAGGATTTAAAGGCGACGCTTTGCGTCGCTTGAAGATAAAGCCCAGGTTCCGGGGGCTCAAGATCGGGACAAATTTTTTTAAACCTCCGCCGGAGCAACATTAAAAAGCAGTGAAGGCGGAAAAAATTTACAAACATGGCAGACTTAAAAGTATTTGCTGAGCAGTTAGTAGGACTGACTGTAAAAGAAGTAAACGAATTAGCTAAGATCCTGAAGGAAGAGTACGGTATCGAGCCTGCAGCTGCTGCTGTAGCTGTAGCCGCTGGTCCTGCTGCAGGTGGTGGCGCTGCTGCTGCTGAAGAAAAGACCTCCTTCAATGTCATCCTGAAGGCTGCTGGCCCTAACAAGCTGCAGGTCGTTAAGGTTGTCAAGGATCTGACCGGTCTGGGCCTGAAAGAAGCCAAGGATCTGGTTGACGGCGCTCCCAAGCCCCTCAAGGAAGGTATCAGCAAGGCTGATGCTGAAGCTTTGGTAGCTAAGCTGAAGGAATCCGGTGCTGAAGTAGAGATCGCTTAGTCCTCAGTTTAAAAAGAGAGTTTTTAACCCCGGCCGAGCCCGGGGTTATTTTTGTTTATTTTGTGAAAAAGGGCTACATTTGCGGTCCGTTTCCCTATACCGTTAGGATCGTTGGCGTTTGTCTGTATGTCTAAGTAATTGGTTGCCAACGATCAGGATGATTTGAGCCATAGACGATTTTGAGTTTGAACTATAATAAAACCGGTTTTATACAATATGTCTTCAACAAAATTGCAAAACAGGATCAACTTCGGTAAAATCAAGCACCTTGCCGAAACTCCTGATCTTCTGGAAGTGCAGATCCAATCTTTTAAAGAATTTTTCCAGTTAGAGACCACTCCGGACAAACGTAATATCGAAGGTTTGTTCAAGGTGTTCAAAGAGAATTTCCCGATCACTGATACGCGGAACATTTTCATGCTGGAATTCCTGGATTACTTCATCGATCCGCCCCGTTACACGATCGAAGAGTGTATGGAGCGTGGTCTTACTTACGCGGTCCCGCTGAAGGCCAAATTACGTTTGAGCTGTAACGACGAGGAGCACGTGGACTTCCAGACGATCGTACAGGACGTATTTCTGGGTAATATCCCGTATATGACCCCGCGCGGCACCTTTGTTATCAATGGTGCAGAACGTGTGGTCGTATCCCAACTGCACCGCTCGCCTGGAGTATTCTTCGGGCAGTCTATCCACCCCAATGGCACGAAGATCTATTCTGCCCGGGTGATCCCTTTTAAGGGTGCGTGGATGGAATTCGCCACGGACATCAATAACGTGATGTACGCCTATATCGACCGGAAGAAGAAATTCCCGGTGACCACCCTGTTGCGCTCGATCGGATTCGAGACAGACAAGGATATCCTCGAGCTGTTCGGCATGGCCGACGAGGTCAAGGCCGATAAGAAGGCTTTGCAAAAATTCATCGGCAAAAAGCTGGCTGCCCGGGTGCTTCGCACGTGGGTGGAAGACTTCGTTGATGAAGATACCGGTGAAGTAGTTTCCATCGAGCGTAATGAGATCGTGCTCGAGCGTGACACCATCCTGGACGAAGAGGCCATCGACATGGTCGTCGAGATGGAGGTGAAGAGCGTATTCATGCAGCGCGAAGATGTTGGCGGCGACTATGCCATTATCTACAACACTTTGAATAAAGATACCTCGAACTCGGAACTGGAAGCCGTTCAGCATATCTACCGCCAATTGCGTGGCGCTGACGCTCCCGATGACGAGACAGCACGTGGTATTATCGATAAATTATTCTTTAGCGACAAGCGTTATGACCTTGGTGAAGTAGGTCGCTACAAGATCAACCGCAAGCTGAATCTGAACCAGCCGCTGGATCAGAAGACGCTGACGAAGGAAGACATGATCGAGATCGTCAAGTACCTGGTCCGGCTGACGAATGCCAAGGCCGAAATCGATGATATCGATCACCTGAGCAACCGTCGGGTGCGGACTGTGGGTGAGCAACTATACGCCCAGTTCGGTGTTGGTCTCGCCCGTATGGCTCGTACCATCCGTGAAAGGATGAACGTCCGTGATAATGAAGTGTTCACCCCGGTGGACCTGATCAATGCCAGGACGCTGAGCTCGGTTATCAATTCCTTCTTCGGTACTTCGCAATTATCGCAGTTCCTCGATCAGACCAATCCGTTGAGCGAGATTACGCATAAGCGTCGTATCTCTGCGCTTGGACCGGGCGGTCTGAGTCGTGAACGTGCCGGCTTCGAAGTCCGTGACGTACACTACTCTCACTATGGCCGTCTCTGTACAATCGAGACGCCGGAAGGACCGAATATCGGGTTGATCTCTACGCTGTGCGTGCATGCGAAGATCAACGAAATGGGCTTTATCGAGACTCCGTACCGGAAGGTAGTGGACGGAAAGGTCGATCTGAAGAAGCTGACTTATCTGAGTGCAGAAGAAGAAGATATCGCCAAGATCGCGCAGGCGAATATTCCGCTGGATGAAAAAGGAAACTTCGTTGAAGAGAAGATCGTCAGCCGTCAGACGGGTGACTTCCCGATCCTCGACAGGAACGAAGTGGAATATATGGACGTCGCCCCTAACCAGATCGTGGGCCTCAGCGCTTCGCTGATCCCCTTCCTGGAACATGATGATGCCAACCGTGCGCTGATGGGATCGAACATGCAACGTCAGGCTGTACCGCTGATCCGTCCTGAAATGCCTATCGTGGGCACCGGGCTGGAAGCTAAGGCTGCCCGTGATGCGCGGATCCAGATCCACTCTGAAGGAGAAGGGATTGTGGAATTCGTGGATGCCAACGAGATCCATGTCCGTTATGACCGGAACGAACAGCAGAAACTGGTCTCTTTCGAAGAGGACCTGAAGATATACAAGCTGACGAAGTTCATCAAGACCAACCAGGAGACCTGTATCAACCTGAAGCCTGCTGTAAAGAAGGGCCAGAAGGTGAAGGATGGGGACTTCCTGACGGAAGGATATGCTGTACAAGATGGTGAGCTGGCGTTAGGCCGCAACCTGAAGGTGGCATTCATGCCCTGGAAGGGTTACAACTTCGAGGATGCCATTGTGATCAGCGAGAAAGTGGTGAAGGAAGATCTGTTCACTTCCGTTCATATTTCCGAATATGAGCTGGAAGTCCGGGATACGAAACTGGGTGAAGAAGAGTTGACGCCGGATATCCCCAACGTATCGGAAGAAGCCACCAAGGACCTGGACGAGAACGGTATCATCCGTGTCGGCGCCCAGATCAAGGAAGGCGATATCCTGATCGGCAAGATCACGCCTAAGGGCGAGAGCGATCCCACTCCTGAAGAAAAGCTGCTGCGGGCCATCTTTGGCGACAAGGCGGGCGACGCGAAGGATGCTTCTTTGAAGGCTCCGAGCGGTACGGAAGGTGTGGTGATCAGCAAGAAGCTGTTCCAACGCGCGAAGAAAGATAAGAATGCCAAGGTTCGCGAAAAGGCCGCCCTGGAGAAGATAGAAAAGGTGCATGAGAAGAATACGTCCGACCTGATGGACGTACTGCAGGGTAAGCTGACGGTATTGCTGAAGGATCATGTCTCTGCCGGTGTCAATAACAACTTCGGCGAGGTACAGATCGGCAAGGGTGCGAAGTTCACGGCTAAAAACCTGGGCGGCATCGATTACCTGAATGTCAATCCCCTGGGTTGGACCGGTGATGCCAAGACCGACGAGTCGATCAATATTCTGTTGCACAACTACAGCATCAAGTATAACGAGGAACTGGGACGTTACAAGCGCGAAAAGTTCAATATTTCCATCGGTGATGAATTACCGGCAGGGGTATTGAAGCTCGCCAAAGTATACCTGGCCGTCAAGCGTAAGCTGAAGGTTGGGGATAAGATGGCCGGCCGGCATGGTAATAAGGGTATTGTCGCGAAGATTGTAAGATCGGAAGATATGCCCTTCCTGGAAGACGGAACGCCGGTCGACGTGGTGCTGAATCCCCTGGGTGTACCTTCGCGTATGAACCTGGGCCAGATCTACGAAACCGTATTAGGCTGGGCCGGCGAAAAGCTGGGTGTCAAGTTTGCTACTCCGATTTTCGACGGGGCTTCCGTGGAAGAGATCGCAGAACATATTTCCAAGGCTGGATTGCCCAGTTTCGGTCACACCTATCTTTATGACGGGGAGACCGGCGATCGGTTCGACCAGAAGGCTACGGTAGGTATCATTTATATCATTAAATTACACCATATGGTGGATGATAAGATGCACGCCCGGAGTATCGGACCGTACAGTCTCATCACGCAGCAGCCTCTGGGTGGTAAAGCTCAGTTCGGCGGCCAGCGTTTCGGGGAAATGGAAGTATGGGCACTGGAGGCATATGGTGCATCGAACATCCTGCAGGAATTGCTGACGCTCAAATCGGATGATATCATTGGTCGTGCGAAGACCTATGAGTCGATCGTGAAGGGTGACAATATTCCAAGGGCTGGTATTCCTGAATCTTTCAACGTGTTGGTACATGAGTTGAGAGGGTTGGGATTGGACCTGAAGTTCGATTAATGAACAGGAAACGCCGCCGGCGTTTCGGCCGAAGGCCCGACATAAGACGTTGATCGCGGTCGGACTATTTTTTGAGGCAGGCCGGCCGCGATCAATACTGCTCCGCTAACTGATGAATAAAACGCAAAGCCATTCCGGGAGACCGGGATGGCTTTTTTGTGTTTGCAAATCCGGGATATTGTACTTACCTTTGACGTAAGTAACGTAAAGCGTTAGTATGATACAGGCATTCGGGTCAAAGGAAACGGAGATGATTTGGAAAGGGATTCGAGTCAAATCTTTACCTATTGAGATCCAGGAGATTGGAAGACGAAAGCTGAGGATGTTGCATAACTCTCAAAATATAGCCGATCTCAAGGTGCCTCCATCGAACAGACTGGAGAAATTATCAGGCACCCGGAAGGACTTTTATTCTATCAGGATAAACGATCAGTGGAGGATTGTTTTTAAATGGGATAGTGGCAATGCTTTTGAGGTTGAGATTCTGGATTATCATTAAATTATAATAAAATGAGCGCGGTTAAAAAATTGAAGAATATTCATCCCGGGGAAGTACTACAGGAAGAATTCCTCCTTCCTCTGCATATCTCTGCCTATCGCCTGGCAAAGGATACGTCTATTCCTCAGACCCGGATATCTGAAATTATAAAGGGGAATAGGAGGATCACGGCAGATACAGCCCTTCGTCTCTCCAGGTACTTCGGCACCACACCAAAGTTTTGGCTTGGGTTGCAGGATGATTATGATCTCGAGGAGGAAGTGAATTTCAAGGATGAAGAACTGAATAATATCCGGCATTACGCTGCTGATGTGGCTTGACAGGGGTGACCGGTATCGCCGTTTTAAATTGCACTTGTTATGTTGATACTTGGCGTGTCGGCCTATTTTCATGATGCTGCTGCTGCCATTGTGCGGGATGGGAAGGTGTTGGCGGCGGCACAGGAAGAACGGTTTACGCGGATCAAAAATGACTCCACTTTTCCCATCCATGCAATCCGATACTGCATGGAATTTGCCGGCGCTACGCTGGACGAACTGGATGCAGTGGTCTTTTACGATAAACCTTTACTGAAACTGGAACGGCTCCTTGAGTCGTATCATACAGGCGCGCCCGCGGGGCTGGTGTCGTGGTTGACGGCCATGCCGGTATGGATGAAACAAAAGATGATGCTCAGGAAGGTCATTAGGGACGAACTGTATGCATGGCAGCCATTCGATAAAAAGAAGCTGCCATTGCTTTTCTGCGAACATCATCTATCACATGCGGCGAGCGCCTTCTATGCCTCTCCCTATGACGAGGCAGCTATCCTGACGATAGACGGGGTGGGAGAGTGGGCTACTACTGCGGTAGGAAAGGGCAGTGGGAAAGAAATCAGCAGCCTTAAAGAGGTCAGGTTTCCACACTCGCTTGGGTTGTTATATTCGGCTGCCACTTACTACTGCGGGTTCAAAGTTAATTCCGGTGAATACAAACTCATGGGTCTGGCGCCCTACGGCGATGAGCAGTCTCCTCAATTCCTTGCCTTCAAAGAAAAGATCACCGGCCACCTCGTGACGATCTATGAGGACGGTTCTTTCTTTTTGCACCAGGAGTATTTCCATTATCTGACCGGATTACGGATGACGAATGATAAAAAATGGATGGCGCTTTTCGGGTTCCCACGTCGCGAGCCCGAGTCTTCATTGGAGCAGCAGCATTGTAACCTGGCGCTTGCATTTCAAAAGGTGACGGAGGAGATCGTGCTGAAACTGGCGGTCACGACGAGGGAACTCACCGGTATGCGGCGGCTTTGTCTGGCCGGTGGGGTAGCGCTGAACTGTGTCGCAAATGGAAAATTGTTGGATGCTGGATCTTTGAGGAGATATGGGTGCAGCCGGCGGCGGGAGATGCCGGTGGGGCATTGGGAGCGGCGCTGGCGGCGTATCATATTTATTTTGGAGAGGAAAGAAAGGTTTGCGGCGACGGAATGAATAATGCCTATTTGGGACCGGCTTATACGGCGACGGAGATCAGGAAGATGTGCGCAGCGAATGGGGCTCTCTATACAGAATATGCCGAAGAGGAAGAACTGATCGACATTGTAGCCGGAGCCATTCGGGCAGGAAAAGTTGTAGGGTGGTTCCAGGGTAGGATGGAGTTCGGGGCCCGTGCGTTGGGCAACCGAAGTATACTGGCAGATCCGCGAAATGTAGAGATGCAAAAAAAGCTGAACCTGTCGATCAAATACCGGGAGAGTTTCCGCCCTTTTGCCCCGGTATGCAGGATTGAAAGAGCTGGTGATTATATGGAACGGGGAGGCGAATCTCCCTATATGCTGTTGACGGATCGGCTAAAAGGACATCTGTATCACGCGCTACCGGAAGGTTATAGTAGCCTGGGAATGATGGATAAGCTGGCAGTGGTCAGGAGCCGATTTCCGGCTATCACGCACGTCGATCTGTCCAGCAGATGGCAGACGGTGACCCGGGACGCGAATCCTCGTCTCTGGCACTTACTGGATGCCTTCGAGGCTTTAACGGGCGACGGAGTACTGATCAAATACCAGCCTGAACGTGCGGGGTGAGCCGATTGTGTGTAGCCCCAAAGAGGCGTATGACTGCCTGATGAGCACAGAGATGGACGTACTGGTATTGAATAATATTATTATCTTTAAGAAGGATCAGGTGGCAGGGCCGATTGGCCGCATGACGGGGGCTAAGAGGCTGGATTGAGGTAAGAGGACGCGTGAGCGGCAATCTTCATGAACGATAAAACTTTGCATATGGAATTCTTAAGGGAGTTTTGGCATTTTCTGAAGGAAAGAAAAAAGTGGTGGCTGATGCCGCTAATGATCCTGATCATCTTACTCACTGTATTTATCATATTAGGGAGCGCGACGGCTCTTGCGCCCTTCATTTATTCTCTTTTTTAGCCCCGGAAGCTTGCTGCTATGTCAATGTCCCCTAATTATAAGGCGAAAGAAACGGTGCTGGTCATTACGGTTGGATGTATCATGCTGCATCTTGTCTTCAAAAGCAGGGTCTTTCTCTATTGTGCCCTCGTCATTGGGCTGACAGGTATTTTTTCCTCTTACCTGAGCGAGAAGATCGATTGGGTGTGGAGCAAACTGTCGTTTGTACTGGGTGAGATCAGTAACCGGGTTTTGCTGACGATCATTTACCTGTTGGTGGTGACGCCGGTTGCGTTGATCCGGCGGTTGTGGAAGAAGAACAGTCTCACACATTTCGATCGGGCTGCCAGCAGCAATTTTTCCGAGCGCGATCATCAATTCAGTAAGAAGGATTTGGAAAACACCTGGTAGGGCGATTTTTCTATTCGGACCGGAGGATGTCGGAGGGGTTGATGAAGGCTAGTTTCAGTGTTTGGAAGCCGATCGTGAGCATGCCGATCGATATCGCAATACCACCGGCCAGGAAAAATACCATTCCCCCGATAGAGATCCGATAAGCGAAGTCCTGCAGCCTGATAGCCAGGAGCAAAATAAAAGCAGCTATGCCCATGAGCGCGTATAAGGTGGGGCGATGCGCTTTTGGAAACTGGTCATAGACATCTTTATTGTAATGGATATCGGCCAGGGGTTGAAGTGTGAGTGTAAAGATATTGTTATCGTCGAAATGGATCCGGCCCTTTGATAATGTGGCTAACTGGCGATTAAGCAGCGCAGGATCGTCGTTTTTGGCCAGCTTGATAAAAGCCATGGAGGTGGAGGGGATATTCGGGCTGCCCCACTGATCCAGGTTAATCTTATTGCGCAGGAAAGAGGTGTTGATGGTGGCGAAGGAGATAAAATCGGTGTTGATAAAATCGGAGTTCTCCTTCCAGTCTTCTACGATGCCCGATACGGTTAGTGTCAGTGAATCATTATAGACGAGTACATGGCCTATGGTCTTTTCGGGTGGCATGTTGCCGAAATAGATGCGGGCTTTGCTTTCCGTCAACACTACTTTAAAGGGATCGTTCAGGGCAGTGGTGGGGTTGCCAGCCAGCCAGTGGTAGGGGAAGATAGAGAAATACTGTGGTTCCGCG
>JAMFSL010000197.1 GCA_026225275.1 Puia dinghuensis | reverse complement strand
ATACAGGATACTAAAATCAGGGCAATGGCTAGCCGGTTGATCAAACGTTGCATGGTATTTATTTTATTATTGAAGAATGATCGAGTGGCCTTGTCTGACGACTGTCAGGTCAAAGGTGGCGCCGATGATCGCAAGGATCTTTTCCAATGGCTCATGGTGAAAAACGGTGGTCAGTGGAAGGTCATTCAGCTCCGGACGACCTATTTTTATATGGGCATCATACGCCAGGTTCAGCATCTCTACTACCTGTTTCAGCGATACGCTGTCGCAAACCAGCGGCCGGTCGAGGTAATAGCCGTACAGGGTATTCACTTTGGGTTGCCGGTGCAGCCTTCCCGTTGGTAGCAGGCTAGCCTGCTCACCGGCATGCACGACGAGGCTGTCACTTCCCCTGGTGACACGGACAGCCCCTGTCTCTATGACCAGCGTCATAGTGTCTTTTCCGGCACTCCGGATGTCGAAGGATGTCCCAAGAACGCTCACGGTCACATCATTGACCCTGACGATAAAGGATCGGGCCGGATCATGGGCGACGGAAAAAAAGGCCTCTCCTTGCAGCTGCAGGGTCATCCCGTGATGATTGTTTGTTGCGGCTGCCCACATCAGAGATGAATGCCGGTTCAGCGTGACAATGGATCCGTCGGGTAAGGTATCGGGCCGGAAGCTATTGTTAGCGACAACCTCCTGCCAGGTAACCATGTTATCCTGTTGCCGCGATTTCGCCATCGCACTAGTCCGCGTGGCCGGATGGGTCATATAATAGCCGCCTGCACCGAATAGCAAAGCACCTGCAAAAGCTGCGGCGATCAGCCACTTTCCCCATCGCGTGCCCGTTTGGGCCTCTCCCCGCCGCATGCCCGCAGTCAATTGCCTACCCCCGCCCTCTTTCAGTCGCTGGTGCCGGGGCTGCTCAACCCGCTGCCGGAACCGCCGCAAGGCGGCGCTGCTGTCACGGGAGACCGGTGCTGCGGTTTGCCGGCTGATGCTCCAGATCATCCTGAACTGCTCATACCGCGCCCTGTTGCCGGCATCGGCCGCCAGCCACTGGTCGACAAACGCCCTTTCTTCCGGAGTCGCCTCGCCAAGCACATATTTGATTAACAGGTCATCCATATCCATCATAGCTATCATTTCAATCATGCTAAGAAATCAGCCAGTTTCTCGCGTAGCACCTTCAATGCCTTGCTCATCTGGGCCTCCACGGTCTTGACGGAAAGCCCTAGCTGCTCTGCTATTTCCCGGTATTTCAGCTCACCGAAGCGGCTGAGCTGGAAAATGGCCCGGCACTGATCCGGCAATTCATCGAGGGCTTGCTGCAATCTTTGCTCTAACTGGCTTAGCTGGGTCTTGCCGGCAGCATTATCCACCCTGCCTTGACCAGGACTATGCAGAACATGCGACCGGTGTATCTTCCGATGCCGTTCCTGCCGAAGCCAGCTGACACATTCATGGTAAACGCTGCCGTATAAATAGGCCCTGAGAGAAGTCTGTACCCGCAGTTGAGCCCTCCTTTCCCAAACTTTACAGAAAACGGACTGTACCGCTTCTTCGGCCCAATCATTATCCTTCAGGATGGAGCAGGCATAGACATACAGGCTATCATAATAGCCGGTGAAGATCTGTTCAAATGCCTGTTCATCATCCTGAACGGTCAAACCGGTCAGGCGGAGGTCACTCCATTCCAGCATGCGGATTCAAATTATTCCCTGAATTTACCAGTTAATAATAAGACGCGTGAAATGGCCCTTACCCTTATGTGAGGGAGAAATAAAAGCGACTGATATCGACGATGGCTCTACCCCGGATACCAGTTACGCAGCCGAACTTCTATGCCCGGATCAGCGGCATTGACTTTGGCTTTGAAAGCGGCGACATCGCTGAGACCATTCGTGCCTCTGTAATGATAGGGATAGACGATTTTAGGCTTGAACGCGAGCACCGCGTCAGCGGCCTCATTGATATCCATGGTATAAGGCAGGTTCATACAGACAAAAGCGACATCGATGCCGGTCAGCGCACGCATTTCGGGAATGCCCTGGGTATCGCCTGAGAGATAGATTTTTTTGCCGCCGACACTGAGTACATATCCATTGCCCCTCCCCACCGGATGCCGGGGATCGGTTGTGCTGGCCGGCAGATTGTACATGGGGATGGCGGCGATGTCGATGCCGCCCTGTTTTGTATTTGCGCCGTTCGCCAGGATGACCAACCCTGCCGTTTTATCGGCAGCAGGCAATTTGTCCGCCACCGCCTGCGGCACGATCAGCACCGTACCGGCCGTTTTGATGGCATCCAGCGTAGCCGGATCGAAATGATCCCCATGAATATCTGTGACCAAAATAATATCGGGAGCGGCCAGACCCTGGTATTTCGCCGCACCGCCTACCGGATCGACATAGATGGTTTTACCCGCCGCTGTCAGCACCACACTGGCATGGTTAATAGGCTGGACGATCAGCGATCCTTTTTTGAGAGCGATCGTGTCGGGAGAAATACGCTGTGCGGTGGCACTATAAATGGCCATCGTTGAAACTAAAACGAGCATTCCTGCTTTCATGATGATTCGGTTTTTATCAAACGGTAACCGGCCGTCTTTTTTTGGAAGAAACTGATTTGGTAATGGTTCGCCCTCGGACCAGTTGGGTTTTATCCTTGACTTTTTCCAGGGAATTTGCATACGCCTCTTTCAATAGTTTTTTAATATACGTCTTTGGGAAGTCTGCCCTTTTGTTAACGACAATATACCGGTACTGGTTGCCTTTACCAAGAAGGCGCTTTTCCGGGTCGGAGATTTCGCTGCCCCAGAAAAACCCGAAATGAACATATTTCGGCATGAGTGCAACGGAACAGAAAGTATGTCCAAGTCGATCGGTCAGTGACCAGCCAAAAGCAACTGCATTATAATTGTCATAGATGAGTTCGTTGCAACCCGGATAAAGATCCCACACCCATTTCCTTAACCAAAGGGCAAGATCCTGCACCTCCGCCGGATAAGGCTGGATAAATTGCTGCAAATCCTGTATATCTTCCTTACCCATCCTTAAATATACTTTTTTATTTTGGTCCGGCCAGCACCACCGGGTCAATAACTAAATGTCACCCCGGCGCCGAAGCCCATATCACTGTCATAGTGTGTGGACAAGCCGATATATTTCGTGATGACATAACGGAAACCGGCCATATATTCCTTATCGCTATTGACCATAAAGGTAAACCGCAGCCTGCTGGTCACCGGTACATCCTCCCGACCCAACTGGAGCCGCAGGTTGCCTTTCATGTCTACCCGCCAGTCGATGACCAGCAACAGGGGCAGCGTATATTGAATACCGGCACAAATAACATTCCGGTGGTTCTTGGTATCCGTTTGGCCGAAGAGGTTTTTCTCCGTTTCGTTGCTGCGGCGATAACGGAAATCCCAGCCTACGTAAGGCAACCAGTACTGCATTTTCCCCAGGTACCGCCCGAAATGACTCTCGCTCTCATACCCTTTGACATCGTCGGTACCCAGCCGCCATTCAGTCTCTAAGCGGTAGCGGGTGTCGGCCAGCATGGCTTCCCCGTCACTGCCATTGCTTTCCAGACCGACCTTCGCCATGGGCCGGATCTCGCGGTCATCGGCATATACCTTGCGGAGATCCTGGCTCGAATCAACCGGCGAATCGACATAATGGAAGATCCGCCCCATCCCGCTCATCATGTGATACAGGATATGACAATGGAAGAACCAGTCGCCACTCTCTGTCGCCGCGAACTCCAACGTATCGGTCTCCATCGGCATAATATCTATGACCTCTTTTAAAGGCGCAAAATCACCCTGCCCGTTCAGCACTCGGAAGAAATGCCCGTGCAAATGCATGGGATGTCGCATCATGGTCCCGTTGTACAGGATGATCCTGACATTCTCACCCCTCCGGATCAGTATTCTGTCGGTCTCGGAGACGGCCTTGTTATTGATCGTCCAGACATACCGGTTCATATTGCCGCTAAGATTGAAATGCAGCACTGTATCGCGTGAATCGGGCAAGGTCGTTTTAACCGGCGACCGGAGCATCCCATAGTTCAACGTTACCCCGGCGCCGCTCATACCGCTCATATCTCGCATAGCGGTATCCCTCCCCCTCATACCCCGCATACCGGCGGAAGTCCCACCTGCCTCCGGATACATAACGGTATTCATATCCATCACCTGGTTATTCATGGCCATGCCCATATTATTCAGGTCGCCATTCATCCTCATCATCCCATTCATCATCTTCATCCCCTCAAAATAATTCAGCGAGGGCAAGCGGGGGAGCCCATGTGCCGGACCTTCTCCCAGCCACAGCGAAGCCGATCCTGTCCGGTCTTCGGCCGTCGCCTGAAATTCATAGCTGCCGCCAGCGCTGTGGTCGGGCGCGGCAGGAATAGTAACAACCACATCATAGGTCTCGGATACGCCGATAATCACCCTGTCCACCTCGACAGGCACGACATCTTTCCCATCACTCGCGACAACGGTCATTTTACCCCCGCCATAGCGCAGCCAGAAATAGGTAGATGAGCTGCCGTTGATGATCCGGAGCCTCACCCTGTCACCAGCATGAAACTGCGGCTGATCATCCCTGGGACGCCCATTGACGAGAAACCGGTCATATGCCACATCGCTGACGTCCATCGGCAGCATCCTCTTCCATTCATTGGTGAGTTTGGTCTTGAAATAGCCTTGCCGGATCGCCGCAGCATAGTCCTGCACACTGCCTTTGCGGATAGCATACCAATCGGTCGCGTAGTGAAGACTACGTTGTACCTCATAAGGTCGCTCGTTCGTCCAGTCACTCAGCAGAACGATCTGTTCTTTCCCGGCCTCCGCCTCTTTCGCGGCCGCCGCATCCCCGGCCGCCGAAGCCTTGGCGAAGGAGGCCCGCTTATGGATCACGATCGCCCCGTATAGCCCGACCTGCTCCTGCAGCATAGTATGCGAATGGTACCAATACGTTCCGTTCTGAACGATAGGAAAAGTAGCCACATACGTCTGCATCGGCTCTATGGGGGGCGAAGTGAGATAAGAAACCCCGTCATACCGGTTGGGAACGATCAGCCCATGCCAGTGCACTGACGTAGCCATCATCATGTTATTATGCACATAGATGACAGCCGTATCACCCTCCGTGAAAGTCAGCGTCGGCCCCGGCAGGGAACCATTGACGGCAATGGCATGACGGGACTTGCCGGTATAATTGACGACGGTATCACTGATATACAAATGATAGATCACCCGATGGGGAGGAATATATGGCGTCTGCGAAAAGGCCACCTGCCCGGCCATACAGGTCAGCAGGCATAACAACAATATTTTCATAAGCGTTATTCCGGTTTCAACGTGGTTGACACCTTGCCGCAAGTCGGCATGCTACTGCCGAAATATGGGTTTTTGATCGTCTCATCACTGCTCAGCCAGTAGGCCTTCTTCATAGGACAATAGTCCTCATAAATAGGTTGGTCGGATAGCCGGGCCTGCTTAGCCAGCTTGAACAGATTGGCCGACAGAGAAGTAAAATGCTCCCGCTGATGACTGATATCGGAGGATTCGGACATATGCCGGCTATCGTAGGCCAGTTTATCCTGCAACGCCATGAAGGCCTGGTGGTCCTTCGGCTGCAGCGCTGTCATATCGACGCCATTGATGGCCTTCAAAAGTCCACCCGCAGCAGTCGCGGCAGCCTTGGCATCATCGGCCGCCAGCGCATCTTTTACCTGGTAGTAGGCGGTCAGAATAGGAGACAGAGCGGATGATTGAGCAAAAACAGACGGCGAAAAGAAGGGGATAAATAAAATCGCTGATAAAAATAACTTCTTCATGTTGATGAATTGAAAGATGAATAATAAACAATAGAATGACACCTCATCTATTCAATATCAAATGAGAAAGCGCTGGTAAAGTGATTGAAGATCCGGTGGAGAATGTTTATAAAAGTATATTTTCCGTAAGGGCTCCTCATCCAAAGCGAAGCCGCCGTTGATGGCAACGATGAAGTGTCTGGGTACCTCCGCAACTATCGGAGCCCCGGCGAGAAAGGTGGATGCCACCTGCTTTTCCAGCAAATTAAATTTTAGGGCGTGGGTAGCCGGACATTCATTACTATCAGGATGTGAATGCTGAGTAGCCGATGCATTCTTCCGGCAACAGCAGGAATGTCGGTGCGCAGCCGTCGGCGCCTCGTTGGCCTGACAGTGACAAATCACAAAAAAGTTGCTGACAAAGGTGATCAACAACAAAAACGCCTTTCCTTGTATCGTCTTAAAACCGGTCATGAATGATAACAAAGATAATCAATCTTCCATCATCCGGCAATGTCCGTTCACTAACGCCTGATCGGCATCAATGAGCTCCACTTCAATCCCTAACTCCCGGCACGCCATAGAATAATACGCTGCCAGCCTGCCCGTACAAACAAGGGTCAGCGGGATATCAGTCCCGACGAGATATCTGAGTTCCTCACCGATCACCAGCCCGCTAAGGTAATGATAATTGTCTTCTTTGGTCCAACCACCCAGCAATTGATTGGTGCGCACCAGAAAAGCATTGTGCAGGAGACTGCCATGACGGCTGGCTTTTACGCCCTGCTCAAAGGCCGGAGCAGTCGTTACCGGGTCGGCATCGCCCGTCATTACAGAAGCGGCCAGGATACTTCTGGCAGACAACAAATGAAAAAATTCTCCGGTCATATAGGTGGAGAAATCGATGACCTTACCCTCCTTGACCAGTATATGCTTGGAATGGGTTCCGGGAAAAAGATAAAGCCCTTCGGCCTCGTCCTCCGATGCCGGACAACCTGCCAATTGCACCTCTTCCCCTCGCATGACATCATGGGTCGTCCTGGCGCCAGATACCAGCAGAATGGAATGAGGAAAGGCATCGGTGGCCTGCATCTCTACCCGCAGCAGATCCGATCCGCTGACATCATAGGGGACAGGCTGATAAGGCAGCTCGATCATGCCCACACTGGAAGAGGCCATGCCGGATATAACTACGGACAGATCTTGCAGGGAAATATCAGGAGGGGGAGGCAGCCGGTGGATCTGGCGAAGAAGAACAGCCTGGTAAAATGCCAGTCTTCCGTCCTGTCCCTGACCACTCTCACGCCATTGCTCATGCGTCGCTGCAATACCATCGGCACTCCTGACTTCATGCATCACCTGCTGGCGCTCCTTGTCCACTATCCTTAGCCTGAGATGGGTGGTGCCCCAGTCAGCACTGATAAAAAATTTCATTGTACGGCTTTTATAAATGCCGCGGCCTTCTCGGTCAATTGCCGGAGCGCAGGCCCGGTATTCTCCTGCCCCGCCGGCGTCAAGGCGCTACTGATGCCGAAGGCAACGGCTCCTGCCGCCTTGAAATCCCGGATATTGTCCAGGTTGACGCCGCCGGTGGGCATTAAAGGGATGTGCGGCAGCGGACCGCGAAGTTCTTTGAAATATTGAGCGCCGGAAGAGCCGGCTGGAAATACTTTGATAATATCCGCTCCGTTGCGATGTGCCGTCAGGATCTCTGTAGGTGTAAAGCATCCGGGAATGCTGATCGCGCCCAACTCCCTCGTCCTTCGAATGGTCTCTATATCGAGGGTAGGAGAAATAATGAATCGGGCGCCGGCATCCACAGCCGCTTCCGCCTCTGTCGCAGTCAGTACGGTCCCCGCTCCCACCAGCATCCTGTCCCCCATGACGGCCGATACCTGCCTGATCGACTCCAGCGCGCCCGGTGAGTTGAGGGTGACCTCCAACAGCCTGACCCCGCCTTCAGCAAGGGCAGCGGCGATGTCAGGAATTCGGTCGGGTGCACAGCCCCGCAGAATGGCTACGATCTTATATTCGAAGATTTGCTCAAGGGTAGTCATGTCAGCCATCAGAGTACGCTTTCCAGCACGGTTTTTAATTGGTCAGCCCTCGTGACGCCGCTTTGCCGCCATTTGATCTGCCCATCTCTGAAGACGATCAGCGTGGGTACGCTCTGGATACCATAGGCCGATGCTACGGCAGGGTTCCGGTCGATATCCATCTTCAGGATGGTCACCCGCTCACCCATTTTGTCTTTTACTTCCTTCAGGATCGGCGGCATCATTTTACATGGGCCGCACCACTCTGCGGAAAAATCCACTAACACGGGCTTGCTGCCCTGTATAATATCGGCGAAAGATTTCTTTTCTTCGGTTGCCATAAGATGACATTTGCTATAAAGTTAACGATTTTCTCGTCAATCACCGATCCCCCTCGATCGAACCGCGGCACGCAGCACCTTCCTGTCAGCAAGGTCATAGCGTTGCCCCGCATGCAGGAACAAGAAAGGTCCATCCTTTTCTCCATTTCCGATGATCGTGTTGTAATCGTAAATAGCCACATATGAATTTCCGATTACTTCCAGCGTATCCTTTTGCACCACTATGGCAGTAGCCTCATCGAGACCGATGCCGATCAGTTTTGGCGATATGCGGATCAGTTTCACCATGTCGAACTGGCGATTCCGTACCAGGATATGCTGATCGATAGCCGAATTCTTCAGGAATCCAAGTCCCTACGTATGATCACCGATTATCGGCGGAAGCTGCGCCCACCCGGAGAAAAAGGCTAGCAAAAGCAAGGGCATCAAAAAGAAAGAGCGCGGCTGCAAGAATAAACCCGTGGGTAAATAACGCTTCATGTGGTCTTGGTTTAAAGTTTACTAAACAGCGACTGTGCATCCTCCTCGGTATCTATATCGATATGACCATTCGGAAAGGCTACACTAGCAAGATCATCCGGATGCTGCTTCAACAATTTTTTTGCCCCTTCACTGCCCGAGAGCGAGACCAATTCCTCAAAATAATGACGACTGAATAAGACCGGGGTGCCCACGCTATTGGCGTAGACGCAGCCGACAATGCCTTTCCCCGACGTCTTTTGAGTATTGACCAACTCCAACAACAGTGCCGAGGAAATAAAAGGCTGATCGCAGACCGCGATGATAACTGCATCTACATCCGGCTGCGACGAAAGTATGCTGGATAAACCTATGACAATCCCCGACGCCATACCCTCCTGCCAGACGGGATTAAAAACAATGCTCAGTGGCTGTCCGCCCAGGGCAGCGCCCACTTCTGCATGAAAAGCGCCCGTGACTGCCACCACAGGATGTAAACCCGCATTGATCGCCTCGGTGGTCGTATGCGTCAGGAGAGTTTTCCCGCGGTAAGGCAATAATTGTTTTGGCCGACCCAACCGGGAGGAATTGCCTGCCGCGAGGATGATGATGCCTGTTTTGCTCATGGGAGAACTATTTTCAGGCCATTAGTATCTTGTCCGGAGTGATCGGCAGTTCCCGAATCCGCTTCCCCGAAGCATTATATACCGCATTGGCCACAGCCGCCGCCACGCCGATGAGCGAGATTTCACCAAGCCCCTTCGTACCCACCGGATTGATGATCGGGTCTGGCTTGTCGATAAAGATCGCCTCAATGTCCGGGATATCCGCATTGACAGGTACATGGTAGTCGGCAAAATTGCCGTTTACATAACGCCCGAAATGGTCGTCGAACACCGCTTCTTCCGTCAGCACCATGCCGATGCCTCCTACCGCCCCGCCGATCATCTGGCTGCTGGCTGTCTTAAGGTTCACTATTTTGCCGCCATCCACTACCGCTACCAGCTTTTTCACTCTTACCTGTCCCGTCAGCGGATGCACATATACCTGCGCAAAATGCGCGGAAAAAGAATACATCGAATAATTCTTAGCGTCATCGCCGGCCTGGGAATCTTGCGTCAATTCAAGCATCGGCAGATTATGTTTTGTCAGAATCCCCGCATAATCGATCGGCGCAGTAGTGTCCGGCGACAGACCAGCCAGCGTATTCAGTTTCTGTTTCAAAGCCACGCAGGCATCATGCACAGCTGATCCCACCGAAGACACCGTCTGCGATCCTCCCTGCGTGGGAGCGATCGGGTAAGAAGAATCACCTAATTGAAAGGTGATCTTGTCGGCCGGGATGCCCAGCGTATCGGCCGCGATCAACGTCATCGACGTCGCCGTCCCCGGCCCGATGTCACTCGTCGCGCTTTGAATATTCACCGTACCATCCGGCAGCAGTTTGATCTTTGCCGACGTTTTGCTGCGATACGCTCCGAATGCTCCGCAGCCGATGCCGTACCCTATCAGCCATTCCCCATCCCGCTGCGTGCCCGGTTGCGCCGAACGCTTGTCCCAGCCAATCCGCTCAGCCCCCTGTTGGTAGCATTCTTTCAGGTATTTGCTCGACCAGGGCAGATTCCGCTCAGGATCCGTATAGGTATAATTGCGCAACCGTAACTCTATAGGGTCAATACCCAACTTATAAGACAATTCATCCAGTGCCGATTCCAGCGCAAACGACCCCGTCGCTTCGCCCGGGCCGCGCATGGGTGCGGGCACCCCGACATTCAATGGTACCACCTTATAACGCGTATTCGCATTCGGGCTGGCATAGAGGAAACGTGATACATTCACCGCATTCTCCGTAAACTCTTCATATACCGCCGTCTGGGAATGCGACTCATGCGTGATTCCCACCAACTTCCCATCCGTCGAAGCACCCAGCCCGATCCGTTGGATCGTCAGCGGCCGGTAGCCCACCAGGGTAAACATCTGTTCACGCGTAAGGGTCAGCTTCACCGGTCGTTTCACGAGTTTCGCCGCCTGCACTGCCGCAACTTCATGCGGCCAGGTACGAAGCGATGAGCCGAAGGCCCCGCCTACAAACCGGGAATGGATCT
Organism: Puia dinghuensis; assembly: GCA_026225275.1. Lineage (GTDB taxonomy): Bacteria > Bacteroidota > Bacteroidia > Chitinophagales > Chitinophagaceae > Puia > Puia dinghuensis_B. The sequence goes on along the minus strand of JAMFSL010000197.1, from coordinate 25,194 downwards.
GCACATTCGCCGGGTCAAGGCCGAAGGCAGTGGAAATCGCCCGTTGGGATCCAACGACTCCCTGCGACTTGGTGTACAGTGTCACTTTATCGTCGCCATCCCAAAAGGCAGTCGTCACATGCAACTCCATCGGGTTGTGCATCTCGGAAGGCAGCATATAATCCTGCTCTACTACCACCGGTGCATTTTTATAGGCGTCCGCTTCACCCCGCACATAATCCTTGTACTTCCCTTCATTCGGCACCACCCCCTTATCGAAATTCTTATGAAAATCCGTTTCGAACGGCTGGGGCTGGTAAGTTGTTTTGATCAGGGTCGCCGCATAAGTGGCCCGCTCGAAGGTTTCAGCCACTACAAGCGCAATCGGCTGCCCATTAAAATGAACCTGGTTGTCGTTGAACAGCTTCAACCCCTTAACCGGCTTAGCCGCACCCGGCTGATAACCCGGAACCGGCGGCGCATTGAAAGGAGTAATGACCGCCAATACGCCCGGGGCCCTCAAAGCAGCCCTGGTGTCCATCGCCGTCACAGTACCGTTGGTAATGGTCGCCGGTACCAGCACGCCGTACGTAAGTCCCGGCACCTTGTATTCACCGGAATACTTCGCCCCACCTGTCACTTTCAGCCGGCCGTCCACGCGGTCCAACGGATCTCCTATCTTATCTTGTTTCATGCTGATGCCGTTTTCAGCGCCTGCAGGATCGCATTGGGCGCCATGGTTAACTTAAATTGATTGTACCGATAGGCCTTCGCACCCTGCATAGCGATCTGCGCCGCCTGCTTAAAGGTATCGTCGCCTGGGGTTTTCCCTTTCAGAAAAGTCTCCGCCGCATGCAGCCGCCACGGCTTATGCGCCACTCCGCCCATTGCAAGGCGTGCATCGGTAATCATGTTGCCGTCCATCTTCAACGCCGCCGCGACGGATACCAGTGCAAATGCATACGATGTCCTGTCCCGAATCTTCAGATAGGCCACGTGCTGCGAAAAAGCCGGCGCGGGCAGATCCACTGCCATGATCAGTTCACCCCGCTCCAGCGTATTGTCCTTCTCCGGGTGATCGCCTGGCAGGCGGTGGAAATCGGCAAAGGGGATTTTCCTTTCTCCCTTCGGTCCCTTAACATGGACGACCGCGTCGAGCGCGACCATCGCCACATTCATATCACTTGGGTTGACGGCTATACACGCGGGACTCGCGCCGAAAATCGCGTGCATCCGGTTAATCCCTTCCAGCGCTCCGCAGCCGCTGCCGGGAGAACGCTTGTTACAAGGCATCGCCGTATCAAAAAAGTAGTTGCAGCGGGTACGCTGCATCATATTGCCCCCAACCGTAGCCATATTGCGCAACTGCGGGGATGCCCCGGCGTTGATGGCCAGCGACAGCAAGGGATAGCCTTGCAGCACCAGCGGATGGTCCGCCACCTCGCTATTGGTCGCCAATGCGCCGAGCCGCAGGCCGGTCGCTGTTTTTTCGATTCCCTTGAGCGGTAATGGATTGATATCCACCAGCCGTTCCGGCGTCACGACACCCATCTTGATGAGGTCAATGAGGTTCGTCCCGCCGGCCAGGAAATGCGCGTGCGGCTCTTTCAGCACCGACTGAATAGCGCCTGCCGCCGCCAAAGACCGGGTATATTGAAATGGATTCATGATTGGTTGGTTTTGACTTCCTGAATGGCTTTAACGATCCGTGAATAGGCCCCGCAGCGGCAGATATTCCCGCTCATGAACTCGCTGATCTGCTCCCGGGACTGCGTGCGCCCTTCTTTGACCAGCGCCACCGCCGACATGATCTGACCGGAGGTGCAATAACCGCATTGGAAACCATCGTGCTTAATGAAGGCCTCCTGCATGGGGTGCAACTGGTCGCCATTAGCAAGACCTTCTATGGTGGTTATCTTCTTCCCTTCGTTGGTCACCGCCAGGCTAAGGCAGGAATTGATGCGAACGCCATTGACGTGTACCGTGCAGGCCCCGCATTGGCCGCGATCGCAACCTTTCTTAGTACCGGTGAAGTTCAGCTGCTCGCGCAGCAGATCCAGCAGCGTAGTACGTGGTTCGACCTGCACGTTGTACTTCGTACCGTTGACCTCAAGATGAACATCTACTTTTTCAAATGCATCTGCCACTTTTTCAGGCCATTGATTTTCCGCCGCCTTAACGACGGTCGCGGGAGCGAATGCGATGGCCGACAACAGGGAAGACTGTTTAAGAAAGTCCCGGCGGGTACCGCTGAGCAGGCCCTCGCCCGCTGGCTCTTTTTCTGGCTTCTCCGGGTCTTTTCCTGGTTTTGTAGACATACGATGATAGATTGTTATAATATACTTCCAATTTACATCTTAATGAGGGAAGTGCAAGCGGGCGGAGGCCCTGGCTTGGGTGCCTTAACAACTAAGAAATTCAGTAGTGAGAAGAACCGGAAGTCATTAATATTGAAGCATCTTAAGGGACATTTATGAGCGTTATATTCTTGACGACCATAACGGTTTTCCACAGGTCTATTTATATGCCAATAATGGGGAGCCGGAACCCCTATGCAGCATTTACAAGGCTGGGGCATTGACCTTCATCCTGAAACTGCACAAGGAGAACCGATTGGCCAACCACAGCCTGAAATTCATGGTGGCATAATAAATGAGGTATTTCCGTAAACAATTCGTGTGGCAGCCGATGAAACGACAATTCCCGATCAGCATTGGAATCCATTTACCCAACTGACCCATTCCAGGCGTGAATTCCTTCGCAATCTCAGTATCGCCGGAATGGGAAGCGTTACGGTTGGTTGGGCCGTGCGCCCCGGATACAGTAGCTCGCCGGTATCGACGATGGGCGTCGATTTCCTCCTCAACAAAGAAAAAGTACATCTTGACATTGATCCGCGAGTCACCCTCCTGGATGCCTTGCGGGAAAACCTGTCCATGCCAGGTACGAAAAAGGGTTGTGACAGGGGGCAGTGTGGCGCCTGTACTGTCCTGGTCAATGGGCGGCGCGTCAATTCCTGTCTGACCCTGGCCGGTCTTTGTCAGGGGGCGGAAATTACCACTATTGAAGGTCTGGCTGACGGGGACACCCTGCATCCGATGCAGCAGGCTTTTATTACCCACGATGCCTATCAATGCGGCTATTGTACCCCCGGACAGATCTGTTCGGCCGTCGGACTTTTACACGAAGGCCATGCTCATACGGATGCCGACATTCATGAACTCATGAGCGGAAATGTCTGCCGCTGCGGCACTTACAATAATATTGTGGCTGCAATCCGGGAAGTGCAGATCAACGGTAGTCATTCGAAAACGCATCATTCCGTGTAAAAAAATATTATGGAACCATTTAGCATTCAACAGGCGACCGATGCCCCAACTGCCATCAAGGCCGTCGGCGCCGCAGCCGGCAGCAAATTCATTGCGGGAGGGACTAATCTTGTCGACCTGATGAAAATGTATGTCGAAAGGCCGGCCGTGCTTGTCAACATTAATGGCCTTAACCTGAACAAGATCGAAACGCTGACCCACGGCGGTGTCCGCATCGGCGCGCTGGTCCGCAACAGTGATCTGGCTTATCATCCTCTCATCGAAAAGAGATATCCTGTGCTATCGCAGGCGCTGCTGTCCGGTGCATCGCCGCAGCTGCGCAACATGGCCACTACGGGAGGCAACTTATTGCAGCGTACCCGCTGTCCGTATTTCTTCGATATCAGTTTTCCCTGCAACAAGCGCACGCCCGGCTCAGGCTGCTCAGCTATCAAAGGATATAACCGCAGTAACGCCATCCTGGGCGGCAGCGATCACTGTATTGCCACCCATCCGAGTGATATGTGTGTGGCCATGGCCGCGCTCGACGCCAGCATTAGAATAGAAGGCCCCGACGGCGAACGGGACATTCCCTTCACCGATTTTCACCTGCTGCCCGGTGAAACGCCCGAAAAGGAAACGGTATTGAAACCAGGCGAACTCATTACGGCAGTGGACCTGCCGCCACTTTCCCATTCAGCGAGATCCCACTACCTGAAAGTCCGGGACCGGGCGTCCTATGAATTTGCGCTGGCTTCGGCGGCAGTCGTGTTGAACATGGACAACGGCGAAATCAAGTCCGGGCGCATTGCCCTCGGTGGTGTAGGCACCAAACCCTGGCGCGCCACCAAAGCCGAGCAACTACTGCAGGGCCGTCCTTCAGAAGAATTATATCACACCGTTGCCGCTGCCGCCCTCGAAGGTGCAAAGGCCCAAACCTATAACGGATTTAAAATAGAGCTGGCCAAACGCACCCTTATCCGTGCCTTGACCATTACGGCAGGAGGTATAGCATGAATGAACTCATCGGGAAACCAATAGACCGCGTAGACGGTCGTCTCAAAGTAACCGGCAAAGCGCCTTACTCAGCGGAATTTCCGCTGAAGAACCTCGCCTACGGAGTCACCGTACAAAGCACCATCGCCAGCGGTCGCATCCAATCGATCGAGACTCACGCGGCGGAATCGCTGTCGGGTGTCATCGCCGTCATTACCTACAAAAATTCCATGAGCCTGCATACACTAACCGGCGGCGATCCCGGTCAGGGCAAGTTCGGCGAAAGGGACCTCCTGCCCTTGCAGAGTGACCGTATTTTTTACGACGGGCAGCACATCGCCATCGTCGTAGCCGAAACATTCCAAATTGCCGAGCATGGCGCATCGCTGATCAAAGTCGAATATGAGGAAGAAAAGCCTGTGTTCATAATAGAAGACGCCTTATCCGATGCCTTCCAACCTGCCTCCGCCCTGGGCGGCGGAGAGGCGCAGACTCACCGGGGCGATGCCGACAAGGCCCTCGAAACAGCGGAAGCGAAGATGGAACAAACCTACATCACCCCCGTCTACCATCACAATGCCATGGAACCCCATGCCACCACCGCAGAATGGACTGGCAAGAAATTAACCCTTTATGATTCCACGCAGTCCGTTGTCGGCTCCAAGAATGCCATTGCGCAGATATTGGGCGTGCCTCCCGACGATGTACGCTTATATTCCTATTTCATCGGCGGAGGTTTCGGATCAAAAGGGTTTACCTGGGCCCATTCCGTCATGGCCCCCATGGCCGCCAAACACGTCGGCCGGCCTGTGAAGATCGTGCTTAGCAGGCAGCAAATGTTCACATCCAATGGGCACAGGTCCCGCACCATTCAAAAAATATCTCTCGGAGCCGGCAAAGACGGACAGCTCATTTCCGTCAAACACCTCACTACCTCCGAGACCTCTTTTGTAGATGAGTTCGTAGAAACCGCCGGGGCCGCCACCAAAATGCTTTACGATGTGCCCAACCTCGACGCCACCCACAGCATCGTACGATTGAATAAAGGCACTCCCTGTCCCACGCGCGCGCCGGGTGAAGCACCCGGCACCTACGGGCTCGAAGTTGCCATGGACGAACTCGCCTATCAGCTCAATATCGATCCTGTGCAATTGCGTCTTGTCAATTATGCCGATAAGCATCCCCAGACCGGTCAACCCTGGTCCGAAAAACATTTAAAAGAATGCTACGAGCGCGGCGCCCAGGCCATCGGCTGGGCCCAGCGCAATCCTGCCGTCCGCTCCATGAAAGAAGGGGACCTGCTCGTCGGTTACGGCATGGCCACCGCCACTTACCCTGCCAATCGCAGCGCGTCATCCGCAAAGATCCAATTGTTCCCCGACGGTCATGCCGTCATCTATTGCGCCACCCAGGATATCGGGACCGGAACTTATACCATCCTCACGCAGATTGCCGCCGACGGGCTTGGCCTGCCCATGGCCAGCGTACAATGCAAGCTCGGCGATTCCAAATTACCGAAGGGGCCTAATTCCGGTGGTTCGCAAGTTTCTGCCAGCGCCGGGGGAGCCGTGTGGGCCGCCGCACTCACCTTAAAAAGTAAAGCCATTCAGCTCGCTATCGCCGACAAGGAATCACCGCTGTTCGGACAGTCCGAAGAGAGCGTGCAGGCAGATGGGGGGAAAATATTTATAGCGGGAAGTCCGGAAAAGGGAGAAACCTATGCCCAGTTACTGACACGCAAGGGCCTGCCGACGCTCGAAACCGAGATCACTACCAACGTGTCCACCAGGGAGGGCGCGCCACCCGCAGCGGGCGGAGAGAAAAAAGGTGGCGACCAGGAAAGCTCCGCCGTAAAGGCCGACGAAGGCGTCGATCACAAAAAATATGCTTTTCATTCTTTTGGCGCCCATTTTGTAAAAGTGCTTGTCGATCCCACCCTCGGCACCGTACACGTAGACAAGATTGTGGGTGTGATGGATATCGGCAGAGTGTTGAACTTAAAAACCGCAACTAACCAGATCATGGGCGCCATGATCTTCGGCATCGGAATGGCCCTCATGGAGGGAACCATCTACGATCCGACCAATGGCCGGGTCGTGACACGCGACCTTACCGACTACCTCGTCCCTGTCAATGCCGATATGCCGGCATTCGACATTCAGTTCATCGACATTCCTGATCCCTATATCAGCCCGGTGGGCGCGAGGGGCATTGGGGAGATCGGCATCACCGGTATCACTGCCGCCATTGCCAATGCGATCTATCATGCGACCGGCAAGCGGGTCCGTGACCTGCCCATTACACCAGATAAATTATTAAGTTAGCGGGAAATACGCTTCCTGATTTTGATCAGCACCATCTTAGACGTAGGCGTAATACTAGAAGTGTTTCCCGCGTGGGTTTTTAAACAAATAATGTAAGTGGGCGGTAAAAGTATCGGATGGCCCGTCAATTGAAAATGAACCCAACCTGCAAGTTCCCGCCAATGGATGTCGGCTCACTGTTGCCAGCCCTCATAGGAGCCGAGACCGCTAAGAAATAATTGATGTCTTTTGTCCTCGCGATTATCTTATTTAACACAGGCGTAACCCCATATCGCCCTCCTGTCTCAAAGGCCAGACGGGGAATAAATGTCCATCCATGCGTGAAGCGGAACATGGGACCCGGATCGAACAAGACATTGCTCGTTTTGCTGGCAGGGCTTTTGCCCGTCTGGTGCTCCCACATAATAGAAGGTGTAATCTCAAAGCTGAAACCGAACGTAGCGCTGTAATATACCAGGACGCCAAAAGGGAATCCAAGGGTGGTGGACGTCTTGAACTCGGGCGTCGTCGTTTTACCCTGAACAGTCACCCAGGGAATGATAAAGCTAACGTACCCCTTTGTGTACGGATAGGTAAGTGGGGGCGCCGCCGCGGGAAGCTGCAATCCTGACGTGGATGAAGATTGGGCATACATTCTGTCACTCGCACATACACACAGTGATAAACACACGATGAAAATTACCTTTCTCATGAAGCATTAGTTTTATCTTTAAAAATAGCGTTATATTCTCAAGAATATAACGATGCCTAAAAAAAATTACTTTGGTTTGAGATCGCGGGATTCTTTCAAATCATTGGCCTCCTTCTCAAGAAAGGCTAAAAATCGCTGACGCAGTTGGCTGTGATAGGTGATTAACTCCCTTGCCTCGTCTGTAATGATCGAGCCGCCGCCCTTTTCGCCGCCAACCTTGACGACCACCAAAGGCCGCTGCACCTGGCGGTTGAGCGCGGTTACCATCGCCCAGGCCTTTTTGTAAGACATGCCCATACCGGCAGCCGCTTTTCGGATAGAGCCGGTTTCGTCGATCCGCTGCAACAACTCGACCCGCCCCGGGCCGAAAAAGCGTTCCTGCTCACATTCGATCCACAGCGTTCCCCTGACAACGTATTGTAGTTCATCCTTCAACATATGCCTGATCGATGTGGCCATAGTCAACCTCCGATAGTTATCATACTTCTGTTATCGATGTTCTCCGGATGGAGATGTTCAAAATCCGTGGTGAACTGGCCACCCAACTCCTTTTTTTTACTGCCGATGTTTTGAAGGACCAACGGCAGCACATCGTCCCCCCGGCGAAGCGGTGTAAGCAAATCTGTCTCTTCCCGCGAGAAAAGGCAATTTTTCAGTTTACCGTCGGCCGTCAGCCGCATGCGGTTGCAGCCACTGCAGAAAGGCGCGCTCATCGTGCTAATGATGGCAAATGTTCCCGGATGACCTGATATACTGTAAGCCTTTGCCGTGTCATGCTGATCGCCCGTCAAAGGAGTAATTTCGTACTGCTGCTGCACCGTGGCGAGGATTTCCTGCATGGTCACGACCTTATTGCTGTTCCATCGGTTGCCGCTAAAAGGCATAAACTCGATAAAACGTACATGAACCGGCGCGTCTCGCGTCCACCGGATAAAATCGTTGATCTCCATGTCGTTGATTCCCTTCATGACCACGGCATTGACCTTAACATGAAATCCTCGACCGAGCATCAGATCGATATTGTCCCTTACCTGCCGGAACTGGTCCCGCCGGGTAAGCATTGTAAACTTTTCAGCTTGCAGGGTATCCAGACTTATATTGAGTGATCGGACCCCCGCTGCCTGCAGTACATCGGCAAATTCGTGCAATCGGGTGGCATTGGTGGTAAGGGTCAGCGAGGCGGGCAGCAATCCTAACGCAGAAATGATATCTTTTGCGTCCTTGCGGACGAGAGGTTCGCCGCCGGTCAGCCGGATCTTGTCCACACCGTTAGTGACAAAAATCTTTGCCAGCGTTTCTATCTCATTAGGCTGCATTAGCCGGGACGCCGGGGTGAAGGTATAATCCTCTTCAGGCATACAATAAAAGCAACGCAGATTACAATTATCCGTCAACGAGATCCTCAGATAGGTATGAACCCGACCGAACGTATCAACAATCATTACTGCTCATGTATTTTTACTTTCTCAATCCTTGTTTCTGCCCGGGAATGGATCACATTTTCATTCTTTCGGAGAGACCGGCCTTCTTTATTTGCCAATACGGCCATGATCTCCGCGAGAATTGACAAGGCGATCTCTTCTGGCGTCTCCGCTCCAATTTCCAGTCCGGAAGGCCCATAGATATGTTCCAGCTGCTCCTGTGTCAGGGTGATCCCCTCCCCTCTCATCTCGTCTAGCATGCGATCGAGCTTCTGCCTGGGGCCGAGCGTTCCGATGTAGGCGACGTCCTTATTAATCAGCGCTTTCAGCATCGCCAAATCAAAATTATAATTGTGTGTCATCAATAAAAACACCGTTTCCTCGTCCATCGTAATCTTTTCGAGTACGCTGTCTGGTTTGGAGACCAGCACCTGGCAGGAGGGCACGAATCTTTCGGGCCTGGCCAAGCCGGGACGGCCATCGACTACGGTTGTTTGCCAGCCCAATACGTCTGCCATCTTCACCAGCGGCACCACATCGTTGCCCGCACCGACGATAACGACGGAGATAGCTGGTTTGACAAACTCGATAAAGGCAGTCAGATCCTGTGTGGCCGACACGTAGTTTTTGAATGCGGACGTCCGTTCCTTCAGCACTTTTTGGGCATCCTCGCCCAGAACTTCTTTCAATTCGTTGTCCAACGTACAATTTGAAATGAACTCCTCGCCCTTTAGCAACAGGCAAGTGCCCGGCTGAGGACCACGTCTGTCCTGTAGTGAAAAAAGTGTCACCAAAACGGCATGCTGTCTTTCGGCGATGGTCAATTTCAACAATTCAACGGGGTTTTGGGGGTCTGCCGGGTCGACAGGTTCGAACAACACCTGGATAATGCCATTGCAACCAAGGCCTACACCCAGTTTCGCATCGTCCTCGTCCATGGTATCATAGGTGACGAGCATTGAGGTCCCCCGGCTTAACGCCAACATAGCTTTGCGCAGCGCATCCCCTTCCAGACATCCGCCGCTGATCGCGCCCGTCAGCCTGCCTTCATCTGTCACTAACATTCTTGCCCCCGGTCTGCGATAGGATGAGCCGTCCACATGCACGACAGTGGCCAGGGCTGTCTGCTTGCCCTCCTGACGGGCTTCTTCAAAAGCACGTATAATATCGCTGATCTCTTTCATAACTTCCTTTCGTGCTATGAAATTAGCGATTTTGCCCCTATATTTTTCACTTCCAATTCTCCGGCTTAAAGAGGACCGAACCATCCCGGCTTATCCGCCAGGCCGTAACGGGATTCAGGTGATAACCACCCATGTCCATCCCCCTGGCCGCCACCAGTTGATTCAATGTAGGCTGAATATAACCCGTCTCATCTGTGGCCCGGCTTAGGATCTCCGTCTCCTGGCCATCCCATCGCCACAATAGCCGGAAGACTGTATGCGCCTTATCAAGGACAGGCTCCTGCAGCTGGGCCGGATACCATGACCTGCCTGCATCGGTACTTACTTCTACCTTGCTGATCTTCCCCCACCCACTCCAGGCAATGCCTCTTATCTCCACCCACCCCTTTTCAATCTGTACCGGGTAGGTAGGAAAAGTGATCATCGACCGGGCATCCATCACAAAGCTGAACTGCCTGATCTTTCCATCTTTGATCCCATAAGTATATTTAGAAGTTTCCTCGCGAGTCATGAACGGCTGATCGGAAAGCTCGATCCGCCGGATCCACTTCACATTGGTATTGCCCTCAAAACCCGGCAGCAGCAATCGCGCGGGATAACCCTGCTCAGGCCTTATAGCTTCACCATTTTGTGCGTACACGATCATTGCGTCTTCCCAGCCTTTGCTGACGGGAACGCTACGGGTCATCACCGCAGCATCCGAACCCTCCGCGAGAAACCAGGTCGCCTTCGGACTCACGCCCACCTCCCGGAAAAGTGTCGATAGCATTACACCCGTCCATTCACTTTGGCTGGTCAGGCCGCAAATATCCTGTGGCGTCAACGTCTCTTTGCCGGTGCGAAAGTTTCCCGAACATTCAATGAAACAAATCCTTGACAGTGCCGGAAATCGTTTTAGATCTTTCAGTGTAAAGACCATCGGCTTTTCCACCATTCCGTGAATCAATAACTCATATTTCTCCGGATCGATGGCCGGAACACCATTATGACTTCGTTCAAAATGAAGATCCGATGGGGTAATAGACCCATAAAAATCCTGCAGCGGCGACCGGGAGGAAATGTCGGAAGGCTTTTTCACCAGGTGCTCAAAAGGTGATTTCGTCCCCAGCTTCCCCACGGGAACACCGGGTTTTTTGGTGGGATCTGCCAGTACCCCGGGTGCCCGTCCAGTCGTATCGCTCTTCCCAGGTTTCGCCCCAACAGCGGCATGCACAGTCTGCCCCGACACTGTCCTGATCAGCGCGACGGTTGCGGCAGTAGCCGCACCGGCCAATAGCCTGCGCCGTGACATTCTCTTTTTACCGTCTATGCTTTTATCATCCATAACTATTCATTTATCGCACCTCTGGCCCTCCACGCCGATCATCCGGCACAAAAAGATCCCGGGCAGGCATTTTTACCGTGGGCAAGGTCTTTGCATCGACGACCATAGTGGAATCAATAATCTTGTTGGCTGCTAATAAAAACGCGGTCAGGCTATATACCTCTCCTGCCGAAAGGCTGCCCGGTGCATTAAACGGCATCGCCCGCCGGGTATAATCGAATAATGTTGTCGCATAAGGCCAGTAATTGCCAATAGCCTTTGCTCTGGTCGTATCGCCCATCGGAGCCACAAGCCGGGCATAAGGCCCTTCGGTTCCCATTTTTCCATGACAGGCCGCGCATTTCATCTGATAGATTTCCTTCCCTGTCTGCGCCGTCCCCGATCCCAATGGCAAACCTTTGCCGTCGGGACGAATAGATATATCCATGGAATCGATTTCCTTTTGGACGGCAGCCCTCCCAAAACCAAAACTCGCCGGCCATCCTACCGTATCTTGCGACAATGGCGGTGGATTGCTGCCGAAGTTGCTATCACGGTAGCCAAAGGCCATCAGAAGTAAAACAAGCACGATTAGCCGGCTTGTATTCATTGTTTCTTTATTTAGTCTATAAATTAAGTAGACTAAAAGTACGATGTCTTCGCTAAAAAAGATAAGTTTATTGGAAAAATCTAAGGAATGTAAATTTTAATGCCGCGCTCCATCGCGGATCGCAAACACATGAAGCACTTGTGGAAAAATGGCATCCATTGTCTCCTCCACACCCCGCACTGACCCCGGAAACGTAAGTACCAGCGTCCGGCCAGCAAACCCAGCCATACCGCGGGATAACATCGCATAGGGCATCCGCTGCTGTCCATATTGCCGTGCCACTTCCATGATACCCGGAATTGGCCGGTCGATCAGCGGCGCCACGGCCTCCGGCGTATTGTCACGCCCTGACAATCCTGTACCCCCAGTCAATATTACCATGTCGACTTCCTCATCCACATATTGCTGAACCAGCGCCCGAATGGTGTCCACGTCATCCGGTACGGCCTGGCTATCCTTTAGTCCAATTCCTAACTGCTTCAGCCGCTCTATAATAGCCACCCCCGATCTATCCTCATTCTCACCACGGGAAACCGAGTCCGAACAGACGATAACCGCACAGAGTAGTGCCATTCCCGTAGTCTTCCGGTCTGATTTTCCACCGGTCTTGCGTTCCAGCCTGATCGAACGGATCTCGACCGCAGGATCAATCGGTTTTAGCATGTCATAGATGACCAGCGCAACCACCGACGCTCCATGCATCGCTTCCACTTCCACACCCGTCTTGTAAATAGTATGCACTTCCACGGAAATGTATATTTCCAGTTCCCGCACTTCATAAGAAATTTGCGCATATTCGACCGGCAGCGGATGACAGTCGGGTATCACATCACTGGTCCGCTTGATGCCCAGCAGCCCGGCCGCCCGCGCAAATTCAAATACATCGCCCTTAGGAACAGTCTTGTTGACGACCCGCTCGATGGTCGCAGCGGAGGAAACCCGGACGATCGCTGACGCAATTGCCGTCCGCAGAGTATTTTGCTTGGAGGTAATATCAACCATTGGTATTTTGTTTCCAGGTGTACGATGCATCGTCAAATATCTCTTTGCCCCAGATCGGCAGTTCCTTCTTGATACGCTCCACCACAACATTGCAGGCGTCGATGGCCGCACGCCGATGCGGGGAAGAGGCAAAGACAAACAGGGATATCTCCCCCGCCTGCACCAGACCGAGACTATGGTGAATGTGCAGGCACGTAAGCCCAAAGACAGAAAAAATCTCCTCCCGGATAGCAGCCATCTGCTTCAATGCCATCTCTTCGTAAGTACTGTATTCGATGGCAGCCACCTTCTTCCCGCCGATCAGATCATCCCGGACCTGGCCAAGGAAGATACTGTGAGCGCCGATATCTTTTTTATGGCTGTGCCTGGCAATGCTCTCCGCCACGAATGCCGGAGCCACAGGCCCCTGCATGAATATATTGATCAATTTCTTTTCTTGCATGTGTCGATGTACTGGTAAAGTATTCATTTACTATCCACCCGAATACGGAGTAAAGCGATCTCAGCATCAGGCGCCAGCGAAAAGCTTTTTATTCCTTCCCAACCCTGATCGCCATCGAAGTGACCTGAAAACAATTTCGGGCGGGTTTCTTTTCCCCCGGCACGATAATCCGGAAAGGACCGACGCCCGCCGGCAATGGCTGGCCTTCCATCTGATCGGCCAGGATCACCACCCTGTCGGTGAAGCTGGAGTCCAGCTCTGCCAGTGAAAAAACTACCTGGTACCCATCCGCACATGTGACCAGCAGGTATTTAGCCAGATTTTTACCCCTCAACTGCGGCCCCGTTGTCACCCCGGCCTTACTGAAGATCTCCGATAACGCTATGCCGGAATAGCTGTGCATGACGCCCTGCTTGTCCTTAGCGCTGGCTGTGGTACGCGGCATGGCAGCCAGGTCGGCAGCCGTGAGCGTCAGGGGAGTCAGCACTTCACCTGTTACCTTTACTACTGCGGGTTGACCGCCTGGCGTAGTCTGCGCCCATGCCGAAGACAAAATAAGGCAAAGGACTGCCACTAATAAAAATAATTTCCTTTTCATTATAGGTAATATTTATTTTTCCTTCACCCGGTCAAAATACTCCTTCTGCAATTCCAGCGTCTTTGTGTCGGCCTTGATAGCCTTTAACGCCTCTGTCAGTTGCCCGATATAGTGTTCGGTCACCAGCTGCCCCTCGGCGCGGGTGGCTTTGGCGCCATCGCCGGCATAGTGATTGGGATAATCCGCATACCACCAGATGGCTGTGTAGACGTTCGGGATATTCAGCCGGTGCTGATTAGCGCCGGATTCATTGGAGGCGCTGTCCATTTCCACCAGGTCCGGCCGCAGATACAGCAGGGAAGATGTCTCTCGTTCCCCGGCATGTTGATCGCCCGCCGGATCGGACCGATGCAACGCGGCAAGTTGCCGGCTATAGGCGCTATCGCTCTTCGGCTCGAAGAAATAAATGGCATAATCGCGGCGTTTTTCCAACCTCGTCTGAATAAAATAACGGATCAATTCCGGGTTGCCGCCATGTCCGTTGATGATGACGATCTTGTTGAACCCGTTGCGGGCAATCTCATCACAAGTAGCTTCCAGCAGATCCCATACCACTCTTTCCGGCAGCGCGAACGTGCCCGGCTGGTGACGGGCTTCATTGATCTGACCATAGAAATAATCCGGGAAAACGACGGCGTATTCTTTTTTGGTGGCCCTGGCTGACCATTCCCGCACCTGGATGAGATCGGATCCGACAGGGACATGAGGACCATGCTTCTCCAGGATGCCGATGGGCAATATACAGGTGTGGTTCGAACGATCGAGGGCCTTCGGCCAGTCGCTGGCCGTCAATTCGTCCCAGCGGCTATGGAGCTCTTGCGCGCAAAGCGGGTGGAGAACGATAAGGCCAAGTGCTGCGGTCAACAACAGACGGACAAAATGCAATCTCATATGAATCAGTTTAGGTCGCAGGCGAATCAATTTTCAGTGCATGAAGGCGAGGAACTGCCGCGCATCGCCAAGGATGGACATCAACCTGTCCAGCTTACGGGTATGCTCCGCCGCAAATTCCAGGTGGTGCGCATCGGTATACAAATGGTTTTTGACGAGGGGGACAGAATACGGAACGACCCAGGCCCGCAGCGCCTTGGCCACGGCATCCATGGCATTGATCCCCTGCATCGCCTGACCGCCATCGGCCCAGCAGACGAGGCCCACGATCTTGTCGGTCAGATAGGGTTTCTCACGCCGGGCAGTCAGCTCCAGCCAGTCCAGGCAGTTTTTCATCATGCCGGTCATGCTCCCATGATACAACGGGGTCAACCATATCTGCAGGTCAGCCTGCTGAAAGAGCTCACACATCTCCATGACCACCGCCGGCGGATGGGCCTGGTGCATATCGAAGAAAGGAATATCGGCCTCAGATACATGTAATGTGGTAACGGGAATGCCTTTCTCAGTCAGTTGCTCCTGAAGGTAGGTAGTCAGCTTACGACCTGTCGTATCCGGCCTGTTGTCGCTGCAGCCGTTGAATAATAAGACGCTCATGCCGTAAAATTAAGGAAATGGCGGCATTTCGGGGACCGCTCTAATGATCTGCTAAAGCGATCGCCGGCTTTTTCCCTTTTTGCCTGGATGTCAGCAACAAAAATGGCAATCCAATGACAAAAACGATTCCCAGCAACAGATACGCGTCCCCATAACTCAACGCATTGGACTGACGAAGCACCCCGGCCTCCAGCAAACCCAACGCCTGCCGCTGCGCTTCAAAACCGGTAGCGCCTTTGTCGGTAAAGAATTGGGTATACCCGGCCAGCCGCTGCACCACTCCCGGATCCCCGGCCCCCAGATGTGACACCAGGTCGGTGCGATGGACGGCATTACGGTGTGCAAGGTAGGTATTGACGGTGGCGATGCCGAATGAACCTCCCAGCTGCCGCATCATGTTGTTCAAAGCGGTCCCCTGCGGAATGTCCTTGGCCGCCAGCGAAGAAACAGCCAGGGTGGATAAGGGGACGGTGACAATGGCAAGTCCTATGGCTCTAAAGATCAGTGGAATATACATATTATCCGCTCCCGCGTCCAAGTCGAGCCGGGACATCTGCCACGTGAACAGCATGAAAAGAAACATGCCCGCCGAGATCATGATCACCGGTGACAGTCCCCGCTGCAGCAGCCGTGCAGACATCAGCAAACCTCCGATGGCCAGAATGGCGCCGGGTAACAGTAATAGCCCCGTTCCGGTGGGCGTAAAATTCAGCAGCCGCTGCGCGTACACAGGTGTCAGATAGACGGAACTGTACAGACCGATGCCGGACACGAAGGTCAGCAGCGCTGCCACACTGAGATTGCGGCTTTTCATTACCCTGAGATTCACGACGGGATGCTGCACCCTTAACTCCCACGCAACGAAAAAAGAAAGACAAAAGGCCGCCACAACAGTCAGCACAACGATATAATTAGCCGAAAACCAGTCGTCAGTCTGCCCCCTTTCCAACACGATCTGTAGCGAGGCTATTCCAATCGCCAGTAGTAAAATCCCCGTCCAGTCAATTTTGCCAATCACCGGCCGGATAGGGGCTTCTCCCAGTATCGACAGGCAGATCACTACCACCATCAAGCCGATCGGAATATTGATATAGAATATCCAGGGCCACGAATAATGTTCGGTGATGTATCCGCCCAACGTCGGCCCGATGGTCGGACCTACAAAGATCCCGACGCCAAACAACGCACTCGCAATATTCTGCTTCTCCCGCGGGAACTGCTCGTAGACGATGGCCGCCGACACAGACAGTAACGCTCCCCCACCCATCCCCTGCATAAAACGACAGGCCACGAGCATCCAAATATTCGTGGCCTGACCGCACAGAAACGAGAAGAGCGTAAACAAAATCACCGACCCGATATAATAATTTCGTCTGCCCAGCTTAGCCGCCAGAAAGCTGGTGATGGGAATAATGATCACATTCGCGATCGCATAAGCCGTGATCACCCAGGACGTATCTTCCAAAGTAGAACCCAGATTGCCGCTCATATACGACAAAGCCACATTCACGATCGAAGTATCGATCAGCTCCATGACCGCCGCGGCGATCACCGTAATGATAAGGATCTTGCGTCTCATGAAATATTATACCGTCCGGTATATTTATAGATAAAAAATTATTCTGCCGCTGCCCGGCTGGCGTTCATAGCCTGGAAAGCTTCTGTCGGAGAAGAGAGAGCGTACCGGTACATGTCCTCCGTTTGACCAACGCGCACTTCATACTCATCTTTTTCCAGGGCATCGGCCAGCGCTTCTGCTACCACCGAAGGAGCAATCCCGTTGTGACCGCCAATTTCCTTAGAGAACTCGGTATCGACCAGCGGCGGCATCAGCTCGAATACCTTCACATCCGACGATTGCGCCAGCTTGTGTCGCAGCGATAAGGTGTAAGAATGCAATGCCGCCTTGCTGGCGGAATAAGTAGCCAGACTGGCGCCCGGAACAAATGCCACGATGGAGCTGACGTTTACGATCGCAGCCTCAGGTTGTTGCTTCAGCAATGGTAGTACCAGTTCATTCAGCCGAAGGATGGAAAGATAGTTGGTGACTATTTCCTCACCTGCCTTCACAGCAGCATCGGCGCCATCCGCCACCAGATCATACACGTAGGCCTTTCCTGCATTGTTGATAACGATATTCAGCTCGGGATGATCCCGGCGAAGGATGCTCACCAGTCGCGTGGCGTCAGCAGGATCAGATACGTCACCGGCAATGGCCGTCGCACCCGGCAGCTGCGCAACAGCCGCCTTTAACCTTTGTTCATTACGACCCGTGATGATCACGCGGTTACCTTTAGAGACAAAAAGCTTCGCAAGAGCAAACCCGATGCCGGCACTCCCGCCGGTGATCAGAATAGTGTTGTTGGACGATTTCATATCATTTAATTTTTAATACCGATCGGTATATTTTTGAACAAAAAAATTTTATAAGTCTTTTATCAGCTTTTCAGCGGATTGCAATACTTTTTTACGGTAATCGAGCCGGCCCGTAGCCTGATTGATCAGAATAGCGCCTTCGATCATCGCAAAAAGAGTCAGGGCCGTCTGTTCGGAATCGGTATCCTTTTTGAACTCTTTATTCGCGATCCCCTTTTCTATCAGCCCGGCCACCCGGTCTTTCCAGGCCATCATCACCTGGCAGACCTTGCTTTTCAAGACCGGGTGCGTATCATCCGCATCTACGGTGGTGTTCATAATAGGACATCCCCCGGTCTGGAAAGAATATTTCATATAGTTCCCATACACCTCCACATAGGCCAGCAATTGCTCCCTGGCCGTGTTGTGCTTCGCCATCTCCGCGCTCGTCACTGCCCTCATCCTGGCAATATTATAATCGAACGCCGCCAGCGCCACCTCATCCTTATCGGCAAAATTACCATAGATACTGCCCTTGGTCAGCCCCGTCGCCTCGGTGATATCAGACAGCGAAGTACCCGCATACCCCTTCTTATTAAAGATGGGTGCAGTCTTCTCGATGATGAACTGCCGGGTGCGCTCCGCTTTACTGATATTTTTATCCTCTTTCACAACACAAAAATATACCATTCGGTATTAATTGCAAAATATTTCTTTGCCCCCCTTCCCCACGACTCCTGCATATCCTTACATTCGTTTCATGTTCGAAGCCATCGACAATTTCGTAGCCACCTATATCCACCTTACCGAAGAAGAATTGACCTTCTTCCACTCCCTGCTGCGGCATCGTCACGTGAAAAAACGGACTTTCCTGCTGCAGGAAGGGGAAACATGTGATTTTGAAGCTTTTATCCTGAAAGGATGTATCCGGTCTTATTACCTGGACACAGAAGGCGTGGAAACGATCCTTCTTTTTGCAGTCGAGGGCTGGTGGGTCAGTGACCTGACCAGTTTCTCCCAACGCACGCCGTCGAATCTATTTATCGAAACCCTGGAAGACTGCGAACTGCTCTCGATCGACTACCCCGGCAAGGCCCTGCTGTTCGAAAAGGTCCCTGCATTTGAAAGGATGTTCCGGCTGCTGGTACAAAGATCGCTCAGCGTCCTGCAGCAACGATTTTATGCGACAGTTTCGCAGACCGCGGAAGAACGATATCTTCAATTTCTTGAAAAATATCCGCAGATAGCCCAACGCGTGCCTCAGCACCAGATCGCCCGCTATATCGGCGTGTCACCGGAATTTCTCAGCAAGATCAGGAGTACGATGCAAAAGCGGCACTAGCCACTGGCGGATCACCTCGCGCCTCCGGCCGATCACCTCGCGCCTCCGCCAAACACTACCCGTGCCGCCTGCGCCATCTCATCCGCCACAATAGTATGCGGCCTCCCCGGATACACTTTCTCGGTCACGTCAGCATGCAGGCCCCGCAACAAGGCCGTCGTTGCCTCCACTCTTTGCAACGGCACATGCGGATCATGATCTCCCGTACCGATAAACACCGGCATCCCGCCAAAATCTCCTTTGTAATTCTCCGCATAGATCTTATCCCCGATCAACCCGCCGGTAAAAGCCGCCAACCCGCCATACCGCGCCGCATTCCGTGCAGCAAACTCTAACGTCAGACAAGCGCCTTGCGAAAAACCAAGGAAAAAGATCTTCTCTCTCCGAATGCCGGCACTAACCACATCCTCGACTGTCGCCGTCAATAGATCCAGAGCTGAATTGAGCCACGGCTGATTCAGTGCCGGCGGCGCTAAAAAAGACTGAGGATACCACGAATGAGCCGTCGCCTCCGGCGCCAGCAAAGCGTATTCCTTCACCGGTAAATGATCCGCCAGCGAAAGGATATCTTCCGCCGACGCACCGCGCCCATGAACCATGATCAACGCCCGGTCTGCCGTCGCCAGCGGTTGTCCGGCAATGATAATATTTTTTGTATGCATAATTCTTCCTTTCCCGGAACCGCTTCCCGCGGCTCCTGTTAATGTAAAATTGGTAATGATTGCTCGATACTCGCACGCATCGGTTCATATTGCACCGGCAGCTTAAGATGGGTACCCAACTGATCCAGCGGCTCATCCACCGTGAATCCGGGATTGTCGGTCGCCAGCTCGAACAGCACGCCGCCCGGCTCGCGGAAATACAGCGAAAAGAAATAATCCCGGTTGATCTTCGGCGTGATATGCAGCCCCTTACTGAGTATCTTTTCACGGAATGCCATCTGTACCTCCTCATTGGCGACACGGAAAGCAACGTGATGATTGGTGCCACCGCCGCTCAACCCGCGGGCCATATTGGGCGCCGCAACCAGATCGACGATGGACGCTGTGGGAATAGCATCGGTACGATACCGGTATCTGTCCCCTTCCTGCCCTTCCAACTGGTAGTCGAACACATCGGTCAGAATGGCCGCCGTCGGCCGGACATCTCTCAACGTCAGCGTGACGCTATGGAAGCCTTTGGTGGCTACCTCGGCCGCCACTTCATCGGTGGCCCATGGCTTCCGGTCATCAGGATACTTGGAGGCGATCAGCTCAATTCGTAATCCGTCCGGATCTTCGAAAGGCAAGTAGCTCTCCCCCATCCTCTCTGCTATTTCCCCGTGACGAACGTTAAGACGGCGAAAGCGCTCCGCCCAGAATTCCAGACTGTCTTTCGCAACGGAATAGCCGATCTCCGTGGCCATACCAGTGCCCGCACGTCCCTTGGCTGCCCCTTCCCATGGAAAGAAGGTGAGAATGGTGCCGGGCGTGCCGGTCTCATTGCCATAGTAAAAATGGTAGGTTCCGGGGTCGTCGAAATTAACGGTCCTCTTGACCATCCGCAGCCCCAGTACCCGGGTATAAAAATCAAAGTTTCGTTGGGCATCACCAGCAATAGCCGTTATATGGTGAATGCCGTTTATATTGTTTGTCATATTTTTTTCTTTAAATTTTATTTTGCATGGGCACTTCGATCACCAGTATCTCGGAACCCTCTTCCAATGACCGCAGGTTGACTGTTTCCGTATCAGTGATCCCCAGTCCATCCCGGGCCTCTAAGGTCTGCCCATTGACATCGAACGATCCCTTGATGACGAAAAAATAAATCCCGTTGCCTTTCTTCTTCAGTTGATAGCTGAATTCCCGCCCGGCATCCCAGCGACCCATATGAAACCACGCATCCTGGTAGATCCAGACACCTTCACCTTCCGGGTCGGGCGACAAGATCTGCTGCAGCCGGTTATACCTCTTTTCCGGGTCCAGCCGCACCTGGTCATACCGGGGTTCGACATTCAGCCGGTTGGGAAAAATCCAGATCTGCAGGAATTTGGCCGGCTGGTCGGGGCTGTTGTTGTATTCGCTGTGGAATACTCCTTTCCCGGTGCTCATCACCTGGATCTCTCCCTGGCTGACGACCTGCCGGTGACCCAGATTGTCCTCGTGGACGAGGCTGCCTTCCAACGGAATACTGATGATTTCCATGTTATCGTGAGGGTGGGAACCAAACCCCCTTCCGCCGGCTACGATATCGTCATTCAGGACCCGCAGCATGCCGAACTGGATCCTCTCGGGGTTGAAATAACCGGCAAAACTGAAAGATTGATGGCTCTCCAGCCAGCCATGCTCGGCATGTCCCCGGGTGTCGGCCTTATGTAAGATTGTATTTTCCATATTTTCATTGTTTTTTACTACCCAAAGGTACTACCCTGGATGGCGGAGGTCCATTAACCTACCTTAAGATTTTGTAACTTACCCCTGCAATTCCTGCTATGAGTAAAATAGTCTTCCTTGCATTGCTGAGTGTTGGTATAGCCGCCGGCGTATCGGGCCAGCCGGACTCATCGTCACCGATCCACGACCCGGTCTATACCATCCGGCCGATCGTCGATATTCCGGTGGTGACCGCAGCAGCCGCCTGGGACCTGTACAATTTCTCCCAGATCTCCAAAAAAGCGCCTTCCAGTCTGGCGGAAGTGGAAAGCCTGAAAATAAGTAAGATCGATTGGTTCGATCGCTGGGCCGTGCATCCCTATAATCACAGCATCGACGAACTCAGCTACAAACCGTTTTTCCTGGCCATGCCACTGCCATTGATCGTGTTCGGTATCGACAAAAAAATGCGGAAGGATTTTTGGAAACTGACCTTTTTATACGGCGAAGCCATGACCCTTACCGGCGTCCTCTACACTTCCGCCGTACATTATGTCAGCCGCCATCGCCCGCTGGTCTATGAATCGGCCAGCCCGATCGGAACACGGGAATCCTTTAATTCGAGAAATTCCTTTTTTGCCGGTCACGTCGCCCTGGTAGGCACTTCTGTCTTTTTTATTGCACAGGCCTATGCGGACTACCATCCCGATTCGAGGTATAAATGGGCATTCTATGGCGGAGCAGCGGTCATGACGGCGCTGACCGGCTACTGGCGGAACCTGGCGGGAGAACATTTCCCAACGGATATCACCTTAGGCGCAGCAGTAGGCATCGCTTCCGGTATGCTGGTCCCGCTCCTCCACCGCCGCGTGAAGAACCCACAAAAAATCAACATTCTACCCTTCACCACCCACGGGAAAGGACTCACAATGCTGTATCATTTTGGTTAAATACCCGCGAAGCCGTCAGGTAGGGTCAAATTGATCGACATCCTGCCCTCATATGTCGAAATCTTTTCCTGTCCCCATACACCTGCCTTAGTTTTATAGCTAACTAACCTGCTGATATGGAATATGATAATGACACGCTCAGAAGACGTACCTCCCGGATCGAAACTGCCGGCTGGATCTTACTGGCACTCCTGAACCCGGTGACTGATTGTATTACAATGATGACGGCTCATTATGCCAGCTGCATTCTGGCCATGGTGGTCGGAGGCCTCGTCTTTCCCCTTTACCTTGTCTACGCCCGGCTCGTCGGCGTCCTGTTCTTTACCCGCCCCAAACACCTTCTCCCCTGGGTGCTGAGTATAGGTTCCTTCCTGGTCATCCAACTAGTGATCTTCACATTATACGCCATTATTCGTGTAAAGCAGCTCTATCCCGAACAGCAGGCCTGGGCCTCCTTCAGCACCCTTACTATCATCCGCGTGAACTGGTGGGTAGCCATCAATATGATCCTGGTGATCGTCCTCCTCTACATCAGCAAATCGCTGGATGAAAAGAGCCAGGTGGAACACTTCCGAAAGGAGAGCGGATTTTTCCAACTGCGCTATCTGCGCGCGCAACTCAACCCGCATTTCCTGTTTAACACCCTGAACAGTGTCTATTCACTCGCCATGCAAAAATCGGATCGGGCGCCGGAAGTTGTAGTCAAACTAGCGGATATCATGCGCTACCTGATCTATGAATGCAATGAGGAAAGGATCCCACTGGACAAGGAAATCGAATTCATCCGCAATTATATTGAGATCGAAAAGATCCGCTATAATGCCGATATCCGGCTGACGGTGGAAGGCCAGACCGCCGGAGTCACTATCGAACCCTACCTGTTTATTTCCTTTATCGAGAATGGCTTCAAACATGCCATGGACCATAGCTATAGCGAACCCTTTATTTATATTACCCTCCGGGTAGGCAACGGTCAGCTGGTACTGAACGTAATTAACAGTACCACGGCAGACCTGGAGTTACAGGCCAAGCGGATCAATGGAAAAGGAATTGCCCATAGCCGCAGCCTGCTGGAATTGCTGTACCCCGACAACTACGATCTGGATATCATCCAGACGGAAAAGGACGAGACCCGGACGAGTGCCCTGCGGCTGCGAAATGCCCGCGAAAGACTGGAAGACCTTTACCCTGACGCGCATACGCTTGACGTAATTTTAAATAAGAGTTCGTTCACCGTTTCACTGGTCCTAAAAACTTTTCCCCTTGCTGAAATGTATCATCATTGAAGACGAAGTCCTGGCCCAGGACGTGATCAAAAGCCATCTGGCCAGGATTAATACCCTGGAACTGGCAGGCGTCTACCGGAATGCCCCCGAGGCGGAGGCCGCATTGAAGACCGGAGAAATAGATATCATGTTCCTCGACATCCGCCTGCCAGGCATGAGCGGCCTGCAATTCCTTCGCGGCCTGAAGGATCCTCCGCTGGTCGTGCTGACAACAGCCTATGCGGAATACGCCCTGGAGAGCTATGAATTCAACGTCATCGACTACCTGCTCAAGCCTATTTCTTTCGAACGCTTTTCCAAAGCCGTCAGCAAGATACTGGACGGCCGCCTGTTCACCGCAGCCGCCAAAGAAGCATACCTCTATTCGGAGGATCATATCTTCGTCCGGTCGAACAGCAAGTTCTTCCGCGTCAATTTCTCGGAGATCCTCTACATCCAGGGAATGAGGGATTATCTGAAGATCTATACGCCCGATTACGCACTGGTGACGCACCAGACGATGAACGAACTGGAAAAAACGCTCCCTTCCCGCCATTTCATCCGCGTGCACAAGTCCTACATCATCTCCCTGAAACATATCCGGTCGATCTATGGTAATACGATCGAGCTCGGGAAGGCGACTATCCCCATCGGAATCAACTATAAGGAAAGCGTCATGAACATGGTCGGAAGAAAGTCATAAGTTACTTTTTCAGGTAACGCTCCAGGAACTCATAACTCACAGTCGAGATCAGCACAAAACTCTGCATGTTGTATGCCGCACCATGAGCGCCCATCGGATAGATCCGAAGATCGGCATCCTTCCCCGCATCGGTCAGAGCCGTCAGCAACTGCATAGTATTGGCCGGGTGTACGTTATCATCACTCATGGAATGAATCAGCAACAGATGATCCTTTAGTGCGTCAGCATGCGTCATGTCGGAACTGTTTTTATACCCCTCGGGGTTATCGCTCAAAGGCGCCATATATCGCTCGGTATAGACATCGTCGTACAGCCGCCAGTCGGTCACTGGCGAATTGGCAATGCCTGCCTTGAAGACGCCGGGATGGGTCAGCAGCGTGTACGTGGTGCTGTAACCGCCATAGCTGGTGCCCATAATGGCCATCCTGTTGCCATCGACATAAGGCAGCGTGGCCAGATAACGCGCTGCTTCGACAAAATCATTGCTCTCCCATTTGCCCAGCTGCTTGTAAACGATCTTCATAAATTGACTGCCGTAATTGGCCACCCCTCTGTTGTTGATGTTGACGCAGATATATCCGTTCTGCGCCAGCCATTGCTGCCAGCCGTCAGTTGCAAAGCGATTGAAAACATCGTGTGACTCCGGTCCGCCATAGACGGTCATCACGACCGGATAAATTTTCGTTGAATCGAAATGGAAAGGCTTGATCATATAACCGTCGATGTCGACTCCATCGGACGTCTTGAAACGAAACATCGTCTGGGGCGAATAGGCATGCCTGGAGATGAAATCCCTGACATCATGATTGTCTTCCAGCTGCCGGAGCAATTTTCCATCGGAGTCATATAGTCCTACCTGGGTCGGCATATGAACATTGCTGT
>JAMFSL010000196.1 GCA_026225275.1 Puia dinghuensis | reverse complement strand
GGATAGCGATGCCGATAGCGAGGAGAACCAGCCCCAGGAATTCCTTAGACAGCAGAAAGACCAGTTGGGCAACGGATGCACCGACGACCTTGCGGATGCCGATCTCTTTTTTCCGGCGTTGGGCCGTAAAAGCAGTCAGGCCGAAAAGGCCCAGGCAGGAGATGAGGATGGCGAGGCCGGCAAAATACCGGCTGAGAATGCCCACCCGGATCTCCGAAGCGTACAGGTGCTGGTAGTCTTCGTCCAGGAAATTGTATTCGAAAGCCATCCCCGGATCAAAACGGGTATAGGCAGCCTTCACGGCGGCAATCGTCTGCCGGTCGCTCCCAGGCGCCATCCTGACCATGACCTGATCGTCTATAGGGTAGGCCCGGAAGAAGGCGGGTTTCACTGGCTGATATAGGCTTTCGAAATTGAAATCGGCAGCAACGCCGACGATCACCCGTCGCTCGTCCCAGAAGGTCACCACCTTACCGATAGGGTCTTTCAGTCCCATGGCCTTGATCGCCGTTTCGTTGAATATGATCTCGTGCTCGGCATTGGCATTCTGAGAAACATTTCGCCCTTCCTTTAGTTTGATCCCGACTGTCTGCAGGAAATTATAGCCCACTTCGATGTTGGCAAAATCCATTTTCAGGCTTGGGTCTTTCCCTGGCCAATTCAGTCCGCCGATAGTCCCATGATTGCCTATCAGGTCATGGCCGTAGCTCGATGCGTTGACGACGCCGGGGATATTGCGGAGTTCCTTGACAAAAGTAGCCGCCGCCAACCGCTTAAGTGAATCCGCAGCGACCGGAATGTTAAAATGGATAATATGCTCGCGGTTATAGCCGAGGTCGCGGGATTGAATATAGGCCACCTGGCGGTAGACGACCAACACACCGGCAATGAACATGACCGATAAGGTGAATTGGAAAACCACCAATCCTTTACGTGCCCAAAGTTCGCCGATTGAAGTCTTTACCGTTCCCTTCAGCACGGCAACGGGGCGGAAGGACGACAAATAAAAGGCAGGGTAACTGCCGGCAATCAGGCCGGTCAGTATCGTCATGCCCACGATGGTAAGAAGAAAACCGCGATTGAAATGCAAGCTCAGCTGTTTGCCGGTGATGCTGTTGAAGATGGGTAGGAAGGCCGCTACCAATACCAGCGCCAGCGCCAGTGAAAATAGGGTGACCAGCAGAGATTCTCCGAGATACTGCCCGATCAGGGTCAGTCTGCCGGCGCCCACCACTTTCTGGATACCTACCTCTTTGGCCCGATGGGTAGCCCTGGCAGTTGACAGGTTCATAAAATTGATACAGGCGATTACGAGGATGAAGAGGGCAATGATGGAGAAAAGTCGCACATAGGTGATGCGGCCGCCGGTCTGAATGCCGTTCTCATACCGATTGTAGAGATAACGGCTGGAGAACGGAGCCAGGAAATAACTCGGGGCATCGTCGCCTGTGATCCCTTTTTCGCGGATGAAATTCGCCAGCTTAGCGTTCAGGCGAGCGATATCCGCGCCCGGCTTGAGCAACAGAAAGGTATTGGGATCCTGATTCCCCCATTTTAACAGGTTAGGGCGTCTGTCGAAGACCAAGGCATAATTGAACAGCAGGTCGAACTGTTCCGTAGCATTCTTTGGGTTCGGCCGGAAGATGGCCCGGATGACAAAATCGCCGGTGAATTCGGATTGATCGTAGTGAATGACCTTTCCGATGACGTTTTCCGTGGTGCCGAATATTGCCGTGGCAAAGGAGCTAGAGATAGCCACGCCCTGTTTGTCGATGAAGAGTCGGTTATAATTGCCCTGTATGAACGGGCAGGAAAAAATATGAAAGTAGTTGCTGTCGACATATTGCGGTTGCGCCTTGAGTTTTTTGTTATCGAAACTGACCACTCCGCCGGGGGTAAACCAAGAGGATGCGAGTACGGATGACGCATATTCGACCTCGGGGATCTCGGCCTTGAGGGCCGGCGCCATGATGCCGGGGGTGTAGCTGCCGGTCTGGATGCCGTCGGCCGACTTCATGTTCGTCATGACCTGGTATAGCCGTGCGTCATTCGGGTTGTACTTTTCCATGTTCCACTCGTCGGCGATCCAGAGCCCTATCAACAGGGCACACGCCAGACCAACAGACAAGCCGATCAAATTGAGTACTGTGAAACGGCGATCTTTTACGAGGTTGCGCCAGGCAATTTTCCAATAATTTTTCAGCATAGCGTGCAGTTATGCATTACCCTGTACAAAGTAAAAACCGGATTTTCAGCATGTTGATTATTAATGCTTTGATGGGTTGGGCTTGGGGTTCAGTGTCCGGTTTCGGACACCGGGTGTACGGCTATTGCATCATCTTGCCTTTCATCCTTTCCAAAAAAGAAGCCTTATAGGTTTCGCCGAGCAGGATGCCCTCCTTGACCTTATGCAGGAGGACCGTATTGCCTTCGATGGCATTGATCTTTTCAAGGGCGATGATATAAGAGCGGTGAATGCGCATGAAATAGCGGGCGGGGAGGCGGTCTTCGAGATCTTTCATATTCAGGAGGGCCATCGTTTTGGTGCCGCCGTGATGGATGGCGACGTAATTCTTCATCCCCTCGATGTAGTCTATATCTTTAAAGTTGATCCTGAGCATTTTCCCTTTGAGTTCCGTTTTGACGAAAAAATAATCGTCGGCCAGGTCCTCTTCGACGGGGGTGTCGGCCTGCGGGGTTTGGAGCCGTTGAACGGCCTTCAGGAAACGTGGGAAAGACACGGGCTTCAGCAGGTAATCCGTTACTTCCAGCTCGAACCCTTCGGACACGAATTCACTATAGGCGGTGGTGAGTATGACCTTCGATCGTCCTCCGATAGCGCGGATAAGATCGAGACCTGAAATCTCCGGCATCTGGATGTCGAGGAACAGAAGATCGACGGATCGTTCGTTGAGGAATTGCAGAGCCTGTAAGGGATTGGTAAAGGTCCCCACTATCTCCAGGGAAGGGATGCGGCCGACGTAGTGCGCCAGCACGTCGATGGCATGTTGTTCGTCGTCAACGATGATGCAGGTGGTCATGTCATAAAGTTATAATCAAGTCTACGGTAAACAGCTCCCGCTGGTCCTTAATATACAAAGAATAATTTTCTCCGTAGGCCAATTCCAGCCTTTTGCGAGTATTGTCCAAGCCTATTCCGGTAGACAGCTCTTTAGGCCCTGTCTTCTTCCTGTTCGAACAGAAAAAATGCAGATGACCCTCCGTACTGATATCCAATTCCAGCCGGACCGGCACATCGGCGCATTTCAGGTCGCCGTGTTTAAAGGCGTTCTCGACCAGGGTGATGAGCACGAAAGGCAGGATTCGATGGCCGGCTGGGTCGCCTCTGATGGTAAAAACGACCTGAAGCGTATTGTCAAAACGAAGCTGCTGGATCTTCAACACATGATGCACGTGTTGGATCTCTTTGGACAGCAGGACTTTCCCGTCTGCATCTTCCGTTTTGTCCAGGGAATACCGCATGATCTCCGATAGGGTGAGAATGCCTTCCGACAGATCTGTAGAATAGGGCAGCGACCTGGAGTAAAGGAAATTGAGCGTATTGTGCAGGAAATGGGGGTTGATCTGCGCCTTTAGGAAAAGATAATCGGCCTGCATCTTCTCTTTTTCGAGCTGGAAGGTGCGCTGTTCCAGTACCTTCTGGTTTTGGGCCTGCCATTTCTTTTCATCCAGCTGGCGGGTCACCGCAGCGATCACGAGGGGAATAAAGACCTGAAAAACCGATGACAGGCCATAAGAAAAGATCTTCATGCTGATGTCGAACGAAATCTTGAACTCTTCCTTTTTGGTCGTTATATCGGTGAGGTAATAGTAGACAATGTAACTGACTGCGATGACAAGTATAGGCGACAGGTACCTTTTCCACGATGCTGCCCGAGCGAGCAAACGGTAATACCAGTTGAGCCCAATGTAGAAAAATACGACCTGAAAGATTGTACCCGCGGCCATGCGGCCTATAAAGCGAGGTATACTGAAGGTGCGTATATCTACCGTCGGATACGGGTTCCTGACATAATAGAGCATCGAAAGGATCAATACAGCCAAAATGATATTCAGCAGTACCACCCAAAAGCCAACTTTCCAAAAAGAATACCGGTACTTTTTGTCCATTGACTATACTTTAAAATACGATTCCAGCTCCTGCAGGGTATCGGCGGTTGTATCGAAATCCCTGATGATCCGACCCTTCTCCATGAGCAGGATACGGCTGCAAACATCTGTAATATGGTTAATGTCGTGGCTGCTGATGAAGACGGTCATCGGATGGCGACCCTGCCACTCCTTCAGCATTTTGATCAGGCGAAGTTGGGAAGAAGGATCCAGGTTAGCGAATGGTTCGTCGAGAATCAGGACTTGTGGCTCGCGCAGCAGACAAGCGGCGATACCGACCTTGAACTGATTGCCTTTCGAGAGATCCCGGATATATTTTCCGCTGCGAAGAATGCTGCCGTCGAAGAAGAGTTCGAAGTTCTTCAGGAATTCATCGACATTGCTGCGGGACCGGTTGTGCAGGCTGCCTACGAAATAGAAATATTCTTCGGGGGTGAGATAATTGATGAGGAAGCCTTCGTCGAGATAGGCGGCAGTATACTGCTTCCAATCTTCGGTAGTAGCGACATTCTTGTCGTTGGAAACGATCTCACCTTTGTCTGCGCGGACGAGGTCCAGCAGGAGGCGGAAGAAGGTAGTCTTGCCGGCCCCGTTATTGCCTACCAACCCAACCATTTCACCCTGCCGGGTCGACAGTTGGGGGATATTAACGACGACATTGCCGTTGTACGCTTTAAGTATATTATTTACGGTAATCATAAAGAGAAGTTTTGCGATTGGTTAAGACGCTTATTTTTCACGGAAGCCTGACAGGATGGTATGTTTTCTAAGGAGGAACTGGTTGGTGAGCCAGTTGATCCACCAATTCTGCAGCAGCAGGCTGATCAGCCCGAGCCCGCCGAGGACTGTCAAGCCAACCCAGTCGTTGAATAACCAGGCGAGGCACAAATAAAGCAGCATTGGAATCAATGTAACCAACAGGATGTTAATCCATTGGGACATACCCGTGCCCTGGTAATTGAAGGTAGCACTGCGGTTCAGATCTATACCCTTATAGCTTCGGGTGGAAAAATAAACGACGACTACGGTATTGATGCCGATGTTATATAGGAATGCAGCGAACTGAAAGGGGATGATCTTCCAACTGATCAGACCATATAAAGAGGTCACCACAAAGGTCAGGGTGCTGACGGCAATAAACATCATAAACTGGGCGCGGATAAATTCCCTGATGCTGATAGGCAATGACATGAGCCCATCGAAATAACCGCTATGCCAGGCAAAGAGAAATTGCCCGAAGTTCATGATGAAGATGCCGGTGATGAACAGGGCGGCTAACAGGATCATGGGCATATGTGCGGATTTCATATAGACGGGTTTATAAAAGAGAAACCCATAGAGCATGATGACAAAAGTCATCAATACTACCGCCTTGGTTCGTTTGTTGCGAAGTATCAGCCGAAGGTTGAGGGCTACCATTTCGCCTGTCAATCCCCATTGCTGCAGCCAGGTATATTCTGTCGACTGACGCTGGCGACCCCGCCGGGCGATCTCTTCGAAGTAGAGGTTCTTCCGCAGGAACCGGCTGTTGTTCACCATGGAGCCCAGGCCAAGCGCTACGAGTATGATGCAAAGCCATGGAGATCTGATTAATGAGGTGAACAGGGAAGTGGACAGGGAGCGAAAGGAAAAAACATGAAAATAATCCAAGGCGATGAGAATGCCGACCGCGCCGAGGAAGCCGACGAGCCACCAGCTATTAATGATGATCTTGCGCTTGACATACAAGATCAGAAAATGATTGAAAATAATGACCCCCAGGATACTGATGATGAAGCAACCGGCTACCAGCGGACCGTGTGCGTGGGCGATGACAGTAATAATGAAAGGGACGAAGATAACCAGCGGCAGCAGGTTGAGGAAATGGAATAATGACCGGATATTGAGGAATCTCACCAATTGGCTACGGCGGATATTCTGTGCCAGGTAGGGTTGGACGGAAAGAATGGGTAGCTCCTGCACCATAAAACGCATCAGGATATCAATGGAAAAATAGTACAGGATGAGGCCACAGAAGACCCGGATGATATCCTGACCGGGAAATACCCGGGGTAGAAAATGCTGAAGGGATAAGCCCAGAAAGAAGGCGCAGCCTAACAGGTAGAGGGACATAAAGCCGATGAAGATCTGTGCGGCCAGGTTCTTGCCGGCGCTTCGGCTTCGCCAAAAGGACCGCCATTGATGGGACAGCAGTGTAAAGGTCATGGTTAAGGATTTATGTGTAAAAGCTACCGAATTAACAGGACCAAAATAAATATTATTCTGCCTGTCCCGGTAAAACTTTACATCAATCCGGCGATTGTCGCGACGAATAACCGATGAAGCGATTAGCTAAAATTGAAACGATTATGTAAAAAATATGGTACGTAAGGGGCCTTTTGCTTAATTTTAATATGGCTAAGATCGGATAAGCAATAACCGCTATTTTAACTGTATGATGGCAAGAATCGGCAAAATCCTTATCAGAATAGTGTTGGGCATATTAATACTCCTGATCGTTATCTGCCTTGTCTTTGACCGGCTGGTACAATTCAGGATGG
>JAMFSL010000195.1 GCA_026225275.1 Puia dinghuensis | reverse complement strand
AGCAGGCAACCCATCAACGCGCCAATCGAACTAAATCTTAGCATATCACCAAGTTAACTGATGACAGGGCCAATAAAGTTAAAACCGCCTGGAAAATTTACGAAAACGTTGTAGAATTTATTATACGTTTGCCTAATGCTTAAAGAAGAACGACTGAAATACATTATCAGTCAAATCAATATTCACAACAAAGTCCTTTCTGCAGATCTCAGCACCAAACTGAACGTATCGGAAGATACCGTTCGAAGGGATCTCAACGAACTGACGGACAATGGGCAAATTATAAAAGTGCACGGGGGCGCCATTTCGAAATCCTTCCATTCCCCCTATTCCGAACGCGATGTCTACAAAAAAGAGGAAAAAAAGGAGATCGCCCGTAAGGCCGCTGATCTGATAGAAGATGGTATGCTGGTTATTGTGGGCGGCGGAACGACGATGATCGAACTGGCCCGGCTCATCCCCAAGCGCCTGTTCTGCACTTTTTTTACCATCAGTCCCGTCGTGGCCACTGAGCTGGCTGAACACGTTAACCTGCGCGTCCATTTGATCGGTGGGCAGCTCTCCCCGGAAACCCAGGTCGTTGTGGGCTCCCAGGTCATCCAACAGTTGTCCGAGATACAGGCTGATCTCTGCCTGCTGGGAACAAACAGCGTCTCACTCAATAAAGGCGTGACCGATTCGGACTGGGAAGCCGTGCAGGTCAAAAAGGCTATGATTAAATCTGCCCGCGAAACAGCCATCCTCAGTATCGCCGAAAAACTCGATTCCATCCAAAAGATCAAGGTCTGTCAGCTGGCTGAATTAACATACCTCGTCACTGATCTCACTCCTTCTGACAAACGACTGAAGAAATACTCTAATCAAATTAAAGTTATTTAGCATATTCACTTCCCCGCGGACGAGGTTAGATTATTTACGTTTAGTCTGCGTTTTTTTGCAGTTTTTTACAGAATAGTGCATAATAGTGCGGTTATCTGAAAATAATTCTTTAACATTGGTCATCGCAATTATGTACAGCCAAAAACACCTTCTCACAGCCTCGATCTTGTTACTGTCGGCCTTCATGGTCCGCGCCCAGTATCGCTCGGAGAATCTATTTTATATGACCGATTCTCCGGAAGGCCTTGAAAGCTTTCGCCGAAATGCAGCGCAGATATCTATCGTTTGCCCGCAGGTTTTTTTTATGAGCAAGGAGGGCGTGCTGTCGGGATCTGTCGACCCCAGGTTGCTGGAAATCGCAAAGGCCAACAAGGTCAGGGTAATGCCCCTGATCGTCAACCGGGGCTTCAACAGCAGCTTACTGCATACCGTCGTCTCCAATCCC
The DNA here is from genome assembly GCA_026225275.1 of Puia dinghuensis. GTDB lineage: Bacteria > Bacteroidota > Bacteroidia > Chitinophagales > Chitinophagaceae > Puia > Puia dinghuensis_B. Next base: position 13,515 of record JAMFSL010000195.1, on the reverse strand, counting down.
GTCGCGCGTAAAAGGGCCATCGGCATGATGCTGATCTATGCGCAGCAATACGGTCTCGACGGCTGGCAATTCGACATGGAGGGACTGAACATAGAGGACCGCGACAGCTTCACTTCTTTTTTCAGCCAGACGGCCGACTCCTTACATCAATATAAATTGCAATTATCCGCCGCCCTGGTCCATACCGTAGAAAATACGGGCGGGACGACAGCCTATCTCGACTTTCTGTTCGAGAACTGGCGTGCGGGTTACTCTTTCAAAGAGCTTGCCGAGGCAGGCGATTTCATTTCCATCATGTCCTACGATCAACATACCCGGCGTACCACTCCCGGTCCGGTAGCCGGAGCGGACTGGGTCGAACGTATCGTCGAATACCTGCTGGCAGAAGGGGTGCCTGCCGCAAAACTCTCACTCGGCATTCCCAGCTATTCCGATTATTGGTTTACCGATTATACGGAAGAAAAAGGCGGGTTTTCCAATGCACGCCAGATCGGCTACACCGAAGTTCAATACTTACTGGGGAAATACGCCGCAAAACCGATCTGGAATGCTAAGGCAGGTTGCAACTATGCCGTTTGGGACAATGATGGTGTATTTGAATACCTGTTCATAGAGGACGCGCAATCCCTGAAGACTAAGTTGGGCATCTTGGAAAAGTATAAGCTGAGAGGTATTTCCGTCTGGGTATTGGGCAGGGAAGACCCGGCTTTTTGGAATACCCTGGGTAATATGACAAAAAGAAAGGAATTATAGACCGCGGATATCAGCAAAAAAACAGCTATCGGTTTGCTTCGGTTTGCGTTTTTTTGCAACTTTTAGATAAAACATGCACGAACAAAGATGAATTCAACTATTCAAAAGCTCTACGAGATCGCCAATAAACCTACACGTTTAATCATCGGGCTGATGTCAGGTACTTCCTTCGACGGGCTGGATATCGCTTTATGTGAATTCACCGGCAGCGGGACAACCACCACGCTGAGGCTGCTGCAATTCGTCACCAAAGAATATGCACCGGCATTCAAGGAAGAGCTTAAATCCGTATTCGCGAAAGCCTCGGTGAGCCTTGAAAAGGTTACGTTGCTGAATGCCTATATCGGCAGCTATTATGCTGAACTGGTCAAAGCTTCGATTTCCGAATGGGGGATAACAGCAGGGGAGATCGATCTGATAGCCAGCCATGGGCAGTCGATCTTTCATTCGCCGAAGCATCAGCGGGCTGCCGACCAGTACGGCAATGCCACCCTGCAGATCGGAGATGGGGATCACCTGGCCTTTGGAACCGGGATCATTACCTTAAGCGATTTCCGGCAAAAGCACATTGCGGCAGGTGGGGAAGGCGCCCCGCTGGCGGTGTACGGTGACAGGCTGCTCTTTTCGGATCCTCATGAGAATCGGATCATGTTGAACATCGGCGGCATTGCCAACTTCACCTGGCTACCGGCCAATGACTCCGGTGACAGCTTTTCCTCCGATGTGGGGCCGGGCAATACCATGATGGATCAATATGTACAATCCCGATTCCCAGGAATGTATTATGACAAAGATTCGGCGATCGGCATGCAGGGAACGATCAATAAGGCGCTGCTGGACGCCCTTTTCGATCACCCGTTCTTCAGGGCCAAATTTCCGAAAACTACGGGCCCGGAACTTTTCAGCCTGAGCTATCTGCATGCAGCCCTCGAACGTTCCGGTCAATCCAGATTATCTTCCCACGATATCCTGGCGACCCTTGCCTTCTTCTCAGCCGGGTCGATCATCGAGGCCGTCAGCAGCACTGCAGCAGGCGCGAACGAATTCGAGATCTATGCCAGTGGTGGCGGCATCTATAACCGGCTGCTGGTCGATCACCTGGAAAATCATTTTCATAAAAAGCTGCGATCGACATCTGTTCTCGAAGTAAACCCGGATGCGAAAGAAGCGGTTCTTTTTGCCTTGCTGGCCAATGAAGCGGTGGCCGGAAAAAAGGCAGGCTCGTCCTATAATTTCCCCATGGTCTCCATGGGGAAGATCAGTATTCCCGATTAATAGCAATCACTTTAAAAACCAGATATGAATCAATTTCCACCAAAACTAAAAACTGCAAAGCGCCTGCTGATCATGCTGGCGCTGTTGCTCGCCGGACAATTGTCCTTCGGGCAAACTCATCAAACCATTAAGGGTGTGGTCACCGATGCACGGAACAAGGAGCCGCTGGCAGGCGCTACCGTCCGCCTGGAAGGGACGACGTATGCCACTACGACTGACGCTGCGGGTGCGTATACGCTGAACGCGGACGTGAAGAACGGCAGCTATTCTCTGGTCATCTCCTATACGGGATACAAGGTGATCACCAAAGCTGTCTCGCTGGATCAATCTCCGTTCACCTTCAGTACAACGCTTAACGAAGACGCATTGAGCCTGGGTGAAGTGGTGGTGACCGGTAATACGGTTGCGGTAACCAAAAAGCAACTGGGCAATGCAATCTCTACTGTCTCCGGCAAGGATCTTCAACAAGGGTTGGCCACCGGGGTGGACCAGGCACTGGCGGGAAAGGTTGCCGGCGCCGAGATCTCCCAGAATTCCGGTAATCCCGATGGTGGTATCAGCGTGCATCTGCGGGGCAACAGTACGGTCTCCGGATCCAGCGATCCCCTGTACATCATCGACGGGGTTATTGTGAACAACAATTCGGATCAGTTGATCGATCTTGGCGGATATACGGAGAACAGGCTGGCGGATATCAATCCTGCCGATATCGACCATATAGAAATCATCAAGGGCGCAGCGGGCGCTGCGATCTATGGGTCGCGCGCCAGCAACGGCGTCGTACAGATCTTTACCAAGAAGGGGCGCAGCGGTCAGCCTGTCGTGACTGCGTCGACCGATTTCCGGGACAATTCGCTGCGGAAGAAAGTGGCCTGGAATACTTATCCCTTTGCTTTCGCCAATACCACCACCACGGATCTCACGCAGGTTCCGGTCACGCGCTATGATCTCCAGTCGCAGATCTTCGCGAATGCGACCGGCTCGGACAACAACGTATCCGTGTCCGGCGGTTCGGATGGCACCCAATACTATATCAGCGGCAGCTATCTCAATAACGAAGGGATCATTAAATCCACCGACTTCCAGCGGGGAACGGCAAGGGTCCGCGTGGACACGCGTTTGAACAACTGGTTGAAGGCGACAGTCGGACTCAGTTATATCATCGATGGCGCCAACCAGATGCCCAACGGCGGGATCAATCAGCAGTATGGCGCTCTGACGGGTTTTATCTTCGGGAACAACGATATCAGTCCCTATCCCAATCCGGCCACCGGCGTCTACCCCACCCTGTCGCCGGCCGGTCTGCAACGGACCAACCCGCTGGAAGCGATCGCCAAATTCCAATTCCGCGAGCAGACGAGCAGAGTGATCGGAAATATCACCCTTACTGCGACGCCGGTGAAGAATCTGTCGATCAGCTATGTCCTGGGTTATGACAATTCTACGGAATTGGGAACGGCCTATATCCCTATCGGCAATACCACTCCGACCTATAATACGGGTTTTGCAGAACGGGCCGATAACCTGACCCTTTTGCTGAACAACGATCTGAACATCGCCTATAAGACCGGGATCACGTCATGGCTGGAATCGACCAGTTCGGTGGGCGCCACGGTGCAAACAGCGCGGTCAAACGCCGACAACGTGACAGGAACGCAATTGAGTCCTGTGAGCCAGGTGTCCTCCAGCGGCGCCACGATCACGACCCTGGAAAGCCGCTCGACCCTGAACATCATGGGTTTCTATGCACAGGAAACTTTCGGCTTCTGGAACAAATTGTATGTGACAGGTGCCATCCGGAATGACGTCGCCTCATCCTTCGGCATCAGCAACAGGTGGCAATATTATCCCAAGCTCAGCGGGACTTACCTGTTGTCGGAAGAGTCCTTTTGGAAGAATTCCAATTTAGCGAATATCATTCCCGATCTGAAGATCCGCGCTTCCTACGGGCAGAACGGTAACCTGACCGCGATCGGGCCTTTTGACCGGTTCACCAATTATACCCCCGTCTCGCTGCCTGGCCTACCCGGCCTGACCTCGCCTACACAACTGGGTAATTCCAGCGTGGAACCCGAACGCCAGACCGAGAGGGAAGTAGGTATGGATGCGGATTTCCTGAAGAACCGGCTGGGTTTCGAGTTCTCGTACTACGATAAATCTGTAAAAGATTTGCTGCTGCCGGTGACGCTGAGACCTTCTACCGGCTATTCCACGCAATACCAGAATATCGGGAATATGACAAACAAAGGGGTCGAGCTTCTCGTTCGGGGTATCCCGATAGAAAACCCGGGTTTCAAATGGGATGTGACGGTGATCTTCAACCATAACAAGAATGTGGTCACCGACATTCCCGGCGGTCTGGTCACTTTCCCCAATGGTTTCGGCGAAGTAGCCGCTGTGGACGGTCATGCGCTGGGCGTCTTCTATTCCACTTATAATGCCCGAAATCCCAATGGCAGCCTTTTGCTGACGCCTGCCGGTTTACCGCAGGTCGCAAAATCCGCTCTGGCTGCTAATGGTCAGCCTACCGGATCGACCCTGGACAAGGTGATCGGTGATCCCAATCCTAAATGGACGGGTTCCGTCACCAATGAGTTCACACTGGGAAAGGCCTGGTATCTGAGAATGCAATGGGACGCCTCGTATGGCGGTCAGGTGTTCGACTTTACCAGAAGGGTAGGCGACAGAGATATCTATGGCGGGTTGGCTGGTTATATGCCGGAACTGGAAGGAAAAGTACCTAAAGGAACCAGCGCCGCGGAATATAATATCATGGAAGACTGGATCGATAAAGGCTCGTGGGTGAAGTTGCGGGAATTGTCGCTTTCTTATAACCTCACGCTGAAGGCTCTCAACAATAAGCCTTTGAGGATATCCGTCTATGGCAGGAATCTATTTGCTATCACGAAATATCCTGGCTGGGATCCTGAAACGAATGCCGCCGGTCAAAGCACAGCCGTACGCGGTTTCGATTTCGTGGAGGTGCCGATACCGAGGACCATCGGCGTCGGCTTAAACTATACCTTTTAACCAGTTAAATTCATCATTATGAAACTCAAAGCTTTTTATAAATATCTCTTCATACCCAGCGCCCTGATGACGTTCTCCTGTACACTGAACGTAGTGAACCCGAATGCGGCATCAGACCAGCAAGTGCTGAATTCCAGCGCCGGTATCATCGCCCTCAGCGTCGGATTACGCCAGTATTATTCCACAACGTGTCTGAGCAATATCATGGTCTCTCCCTGCATAACCGACCGGGAAACAAAAGGGGTGGCCACTTTCGTCAACGTCATCGAATTAGAGGAGGGAGGATCGAATATCTCGACGGACAACGCCAGTATACTGCCCTACTGGTCTGACCTGCAGGAGGAAATGGGTATGTGTGAAAATGTCATCTCCAGTGCCCCCACTGTACCGGGTCTCGACAGCGCCACGCTCAGCGGGGTTATGGCGCAAGCCTATCTTTTCAAAGCCATGTCCCTGACTCAGCTGGTGATGGCTTTTACGGAAGCCAACCTCAATACGAGCACTACAACCCCGGTAACATTCTCCACGCGGGCACAGGTGCTTACTGAAGCTATCCGGCTGCTGGACCTCGGCGTCGCAGCCGTTACCGCCAATGCGCCTTCGGCAACTTTTACTTCTCAGGTCGCCGGTCCTGATTTTGACCTGGTGAATTCACTGTATGCCTACGAAGCGTGGGTGCACTTAATGAATGGCGACTACCAGCTGGCATTGAATAATGCCAACCTGGTGAATCTGAGCAAGACATCGAAATACGATTATTCCACGCTGAGTCCAAATCCCCTGTATACGGCTTACACGATCACCAAATCGGAATTTCCGAGGATCCATTTCGGGCTTCCTGACAGCCTGGTTTACCCCGGTGACAATCGTATTGCTTTCTTTATGACCACGCCTACGCAGGTGATCAATGGCGATACGATCGCGACCATGGCCGGTTTTGCGTCGTCTCAAACGACTTCCATCCCTGTCTATACGCCCGATGAGATACGGCTGATCCAGGCCGAGTGCATCCTTCGGCTGAACGGTTCGACAACAGATGCGGTGAACCTGATCAACGCGGTAAGGACCCAGACAAGCGGCGATCCTTTCGGCATCAATGCGGGTTTGCCTGCTTACTCCGGTCCGACGGACTATGGCTCTTTGCTCGATGAGGTGTACAAACAACGTTGTGCGGAATTATATTTGTTTGGTCTGAAATGGGAGGACACGAGAAGATTCGACCGTCCGGCTCCACCGACCTATAATACGGAGAGCAACCGGATCTACTGGCCCTATCCGCAACAGGAGAGGATCAATAACCCGAATACGCCGACCGACCCGACAATATAATCCTTAAAAAAAGAGGGAAGGAACTCTTCTTCCCTCTTTAAATTTTTTATTATGGTTAGGTTATTCACGATTATGCTTGTGCTGCTCTGCATGGGTGCGACAGCGCAAAACCACGCGCTGAGCCTGGAAAAGCTGAAAGAAATGGAAGCCGCCCAAAGCCAGATCGTCCTGTTGAATAATTCCTCCGGCGTCCTGCCCATCCTCCGCCTGCCGGACCTTCACATAGCCAATATCCGGTTTGGTTTTACGCAATCCCAGGTCTTCGACAGCATTGCCAACAAATACTGGGGAGTTTCAGGCTTTAATGGCGATACGGTCAGGACCCAGGCTGCTTTCGATGCGCTGCATGACCGGCTGAAGGCATTCAATCTTATCATTTTTGAACTGTCCGCATCCACTTCTTTCGATCCGGCTCTGATAGATTTTATCAAAGATATAGCCGGCAGCAGGCAGGCCATGATCGTCATCACGGGGGATGGAAAAAACCTGGCCCATCTTGACGAGTTGAATATGCCTATCGTCTGGTATGAAGACGACAATGCGGCGGGAGCTTCGGTCGCCGCACAGGCACTCTTCGGGGGTGTTGCGGTCTCCAATCGCCTCAAAACGACGTTCAGTAAAAAATTTTCCAGGAACACCGGGTTCCTTACCCGCAAGATCCGGCTGGGCTATACCGTTCCCGAAGCCGTGGCCGTCAATAGTGAAGACCTGCAAAAGATCGATTCGATCGCCGAAGCCGGGATCGAGGCTCATTCCGCGCCGTCCGTCGTCATCCTGCTGGCCAAAGATGGCCAGGTGATCTTTAGTAAAGCGTATGGTCACCATACCTATAGCGGCGCTGAGCCTACCCGACTCGATGACATTTTCGATATGGCTTCCTGTACGAAGGTTACGGCGACGACCCCCTCGATCATGCACCTGTACGATACCCATCAATTGGATCTCGACTCGCCCATTTCCCGGTATGTAGCCTTACTGCGGGATATCCCTGACAAAAAAGATATCCGGGTCCGCGAGGCCTTGCTGCATGAAGCAGGGTTCACGCCCTATATTAAATTTTACGAAAAGCTAACGCCGCTCGATATGAGCCCCGACTCATCGGCTTCCTACCCCACGAAAGTGGCCGATCATTACTATCTGCGGGCCAACTATTTCAATGAAGTCATGTGGCCGGTGACCCTGGCATCCAAAGTGGAAACAAGAGGAAAATTTGTGTATAGCGACCTGAGCATGTACATGATGAAAGAGGTCTTCGAGAATATCTCCCATCAGAAGCTGAATGAGTACGTACTGCATGATCTCTACCTGCCGTTGGGCATGCAATCCACCGGCTTTTTGCCCAGGAATCGTTTTGACCGGTCGAGGATCGTGCCTACAACCGAAAACGACAATTGGTTCAGGGACATGCTTGTCCAGGGTTATGTCAATGACCCGGGGTCAGCCATGGCAGGCGGAGTGGAAGGGCATGCCGGGCTCTTTGCCAATTCGAACGACCTGGCTATCTATTACCAGATGCTGCTGAATAAAGGGGCGTATGGCGGACAAAAGTATTTTGACAGCAGCACCGTCAACTATTTCATTTCCCGTCGATCCACGGTCACTTACCGGGGCCTGGGTTTCGACCGGGTCAATATGGATAAAATGGAACCGGGTGATCACCGATCAGACCAGGCGTTCGGTCACTCGGGCTATACCGGAACTTTTGTTTGGGTGGACCCCAAATACAATCTGGTCTATATCTGTCTGACAAACCGGGTGTATCCTGACGACGGCAAGACCTACGGCATGTCAAAGGTCAATATAAGGGCTTTAACGCTAAAGGCTTTTTACGATGCCGTAGTGAAGGCAACACATTAACCAACCTTTAATATTTTCCCAATGGAATTGACAACAGAAACGGAATCCTATTACAAGAACTTGCAGGAATTCACCCTATCGGAACTTTTAGCGAATATCAACCAGGAGGACCAGGCTGTTCCGCTGGCTGTTAAAAAATGTCTTCCACAGATAGAAGCTACGGCGGCGGCCATTATCGAAAAAATGCGTAAAGGCGGTCGCCTCTTTTACATTGGCGCCGGCACCAGCGGACGGCTGGGTATCCTCGATGCATCTGAGGTCCCGCCCACTTTCGGTGTATCCCATGATCTGGTGATCGGTATCATTGCCGGTGGCGATACCGCGATCAGGCGAGCAGTAGAAAATGCGGAAGACGATACCAAACAGGCATGGAAGGACCTGCAACAATTCAATGCTCACGAAGGTGATGTGATAGTGGGTATTTCGGCTTCAGGAAATACTCCTTATGTCTTAGGTGGCCTGAAGGCCGCTAATGCCAATAATGTTACCACCGGCTGTATTGTTTGTAACCCTGATTCACCGATCGCAAAAATTGCCGGTTTTCCCATCGAGGTGGTCCCAGGCCCCGAATTTCTCACCGGTTCCACCCGCATGAAAGCCGGTACTGCCCAGAAGCTGATCCTCAATATGCTGACCACCTCGACTATGATACAACTTGGAAAGGTCTTCGGGAATAAAATGGTGGACATGCAGCTGACGAATAAAAAACTGCATAAGCGAGGTATCAAGATGATCGTCAGAGAGATGGGCATGGATGAGAAAACCGCTGAAACTCTGTTGAAGCAATATGGCAGCGTACGGAAGGTCATCGAAACAGCAAATCGGAATCCAAAAAAACCCTAGCCCTTGTCTCATGTCGCCAATCGTGCTGTTGTCCTTTATCGTCAGCTATTTTGCTGTACTCCTGAGCATATCCTTTTTCACCTCAAAGAATTCCGGCAGTAATTCAGCCTTCTTTCTGGCGAACCGGAATTCTACCTGGTGGCTGGTGTCCTTCGGGATGATCGGAACGGCGCTAAGCGGCGTGACCTATATTTCGGTGCCGGGAAAAGTGGGAGCCATCACCGGCGACCAGTTCTCCTATTTTCAATTTATCCTCGGAAATGCGGCAGGCTTTGTCATCATTGCCGTGGTCCTGTTGCCGATCTACTATAAATTGAGGCTGACATCGATCTATAGTTTCATCGAGGAGACGCTGGGTACCTGGAGCTACAAGACGGCGGCCGGGATCTTCTTAATCAGCCGGACTATCGGTTCGGCCTTCCGCTTTTACCTGGTGATCCTGGTGCTGCAGAAATTTATATTCAATTATTATGGTGTTCCGTTTATCCTGACAGCCCTCATCTGTCTCATCCTCATCTGGGCCTACACCTTCAAAGGTGGATTGAACACGATCATCATTACCGATAGTCTGCAGACCTTTTTCCTGGTACTGGCAGTATTCCTGTCGATCTATTTTATTTGCAGAAGCCTGCATTATGGCGCATTCAAAGCTATCACTTCCATTGCCGACAGCCGGTATTCGAAGATTTTTTTCTTCCGGAATTTCTCCACCAGCAGATTCCATTTCGCCAAACAGTTCCTGGGCGGCATCTTTATTACCATTGCCATGGTTGGCCTGGACCAGGATCTGATGCAAAAGAATTTAAGCTGTAGGAATATCCGGGAGGCGCAAAAGAATATGTTCACCTTCGTCGGGGTATTTGTCGTGATCAACCTTTTCTTCCTGGGGGTCGGCGCATTGCTGTACCAGTATGCTGCCCGATATGGCGTGACCGTGACGAAAACGGATTACCTGTACCCGACCATCGCGTTGAATTATTTAGGAACTTTGCCGGCGATCATCTTCATGCTGGGATTGACAGCCGCGACCTTTGCAACGACGGATTCGGCCTTGACCGCCTTAACAACATCCTTTTGTATCGATTTTTTGAATTTTTCCAAAAGAACAGGTCAATCCGAAAAAAGCATGGTCAGGATCCGGCATGGCGTCCATTTACTATTTTCAGGATTGATTTTATTGGCGGTTATTCTCTTTAACTTACTGAATAATGAGGCCGTGGTCAGTGCCATTTTCAAAGTGGCCTCCTATACGTATGGTCCTTTACTGGGGCTATACGCCTTTGGCCTCTTTGTCAGGCGACGACGGGTGATCGACCGGCTCGTGCCTGTGGTATGTATAGTGTCGCCCTTATTTTGTATTTATCTTAGCGGTGCATCTAAGTATTTGTTAGGAGGTTATGTTTTTGACAATGAGTTGATCATCGTCAATGGTTTAATGACCTTTTTGTTGTTGTTCCTATTTAGTAAAAAATTGCGATAAACGTTGCATTCATGGCTGTCGATTTTAATACCCTGACAAAAGATTATTCAGGGGAACTGTATTTTAACGATACTATTGAACACCAGGCGGTGAGAATAGCCTATTCCACCGATGCCTCTGTGTATCAGGAAATGCCGGTAGCCGTAGCCATTCCCAAAAACGCAGCGGATATCAAACTGCTCATTGCATTCGGAAGGCAGCACGGGCTGACCCTGGTGCCGCGCACCGCGGGAACGTCCCTTGCCGGCCAGGTCGTCAGCCACGGTCTGATCGTCGACGTTTCCAAATATCTCAATGCCGTTGTGGAGGTCAATCAACGGGAAAAATGGGTTCGTGTTCAGCCGGGAGTGGTCAGGGACGATCTCAACGCCTGGTTAAAGCCCCTGGGCCTGATGTTCGGGCCCGAGACCTCCACCTCCAGCCGGGCCATGATCGGCGGGATGATCGGTAACAATTCGTGCGGATTGCATTCCCGGATATGGGGAAATACCAGGGATAATCTTCTCGAGGTGACGGCCGTCCTCGCAGACGGAACGGAACTGATCTTCGGCCCTGTGGATGCGGATACAGCCCTGCAACAACACCGGGTTTACAGCGATATGCTGGCTATTATAGAAGATCGAACCCATCAATCCATTATTGCTCAAAATTTCCCCAAGCGTACTGTGACACGTCGCAACAGCGGCTATGCGCTGGACAGTCTCGTAGATCAGCTAAACCAATCGGGCCGCCTCAATCTGAGCAGCCTGGTAGCCGGGTCCGAAGGGACCTTGTGTTTCGTGACGGAAGCGAAATTGAAATTGATCGATCTGCCGCCTGACGAGGTGGGGATGGTAGCGATACATTGCGGGTCACTACAAGAGGCTCTCCGGGCCAATCTTATCGCCGTGGAGTCGGGATGCGCCGCTTCGGAGCTGGTGGATCACGTCATCCTGGAACAAGCCATGAGCAATGCGGAACAAGCGCAAAACCGGTTCTTCCTGGTCGGCGAACCCAATTCGATCCTAATGGTCGAGTATTTTGATGACACGAGTAATGGACTCCGGCAAAAATGCGATGCGTTGATTGCGAAGCTTACCGTGGCAGACATAGGATACGCTTACCCCGTATTGACAGGCATCGAAACCAAGAGCGCCTGGGATCTGCGGAAAGCCGGACTGGGCCTGCTGAGGAATATAAAGGGGGATGCGCAGCCGGTGAATCTGATCGAAGACTGTGCTGTAGCCGTGGAAGATCTGCCGGCCTATATCGGCGATCTGGAATCGTTGTTAGCCAGGCACGATGTACGTTATTCCATGTATGCCCATGCCGGAGACGGCGAGTTGCATGTGGAACCAATGATCGATCTGAAATCAGCGGCGGGGCGGCAGCTATTCAAAAATATTCTTGCTGAAACTGCTGAGCTCATCAAAAAATACAATGGCGCCTTATCCGGCGAACATGGCGATGGACGGCTACGCGGCCAGTTCATTCCTGTCGTTATGGGCCCGGAAGTTTACGATTTGTTCAAACAGGTAAAAAATATTTTCGACGGTCAGGGGCTGTTCAACAAAGGCAAGATCACCGATACGCCGGATATACTGACGAGTCTTCGGTATTCGGATAACCAAAAAGAAGCTGGCCCTACAACGCTGCTCGATTTTTCGGCTGAAGAAGGCATCTTACGTCTGACGGAAAAATGCAGCGGCTCCGGTGATTGCCGTAAGACGCAAGTCACCGGGGGAACCATGTGCCCGAGTTTTATGGCGACCCGCAATGAGAAGGATACCACGCGGGCCCGCGCCAATGTCCTGCGGCAATATCTTACTAAAAGACCGGAGATCCTTGGGAAGGGGAAAGAGGCCGAAGTCGTAAAAGACGTTCTCGATCTCTGTCTGGCCTGTAAGGGTTGCAAAACGGAATGTCCTTCTTCCGTCGATGTGACGAAATTACGGGCGGAGTTTTTATATCATTATCAAAATGAGAACGGTGTTTCTTTCCGCACCAGGATGGTAGGCGCTTTCAGCAAGCAAATGAAGCTGGCTTCGGCAATCGCTCCGTTGTATAATTATTTGGGCAGGAACGGGTTCTTGAGGCGAATGATCAACAGGTTCCTGGGGTTTCATCCTGAAAGATCACTGCCGGAAGTGGCGGGGCTGACGGTAAAGGATTGGTATCTTAGGCGAGGCGGTGCGAGGGATGGGGTGAAGAATCGACCCGGGAATGGCGCGGGAAATAAGCCCGAGAAAACAGTGTACCTCTTCTGCGATGAATTTACTAACTATAACGACGCCGAAACCGGAAAAAAGACGATCCTGTTGCTGGAAAGACTGGGCTATACCGTCATCATCCCCGAACACACGGACAGCGGCAGGTCCTACCTGTCCAAAGGTCTGCTGATGCAAGCCCGGGCATGCGCGGAACAAAATGTGCATGCACTATACGATCTCATCGGTGAAAAAACTCCGCTGATCGGTATCGAACCTTCCGCCATTCTCTCGTTTCGCGATGAATATATCAGCCTTCTCGACGGCGACATGCAACAAAAGGCGAATGCCCTGAGCAAACATGTTTATCTGTTCGAGGAATGGTTTTATCGGGAGATGGAGAGGGGGAACATAAAACAGGATAGATTTACTACGATGGGCAGAAAGATCATTCTGCATGGCCATTGCCACCAAAAAGCCTTGTCCAACATGCACGTGGCGAGCGACATCCTCAGCCTTCCGAAGAGCTTCTCGGTCCGTGTCTTACCGACAGGATGCTGCGGAATGGCAGGCTCTTTTGGCTATGAGCGGGAGCATTTTGACGTTTCGATGAAGATCGGCGGTCTCGTGTTGTTCCCTGCCATCAAGGGCGAGCCGGAAACTACGATCATTGCGGCGTCGGGCACCAGCTGCCGGCACCAGGTAAAAGATGGAACGGGAAGAAAGGCTCTGCACCCGGCGGAAATTTTATTTGATGCGCTT
>JAMFSL010000194.1 GCA_026225275.1 Puia dinghuensis | reverse complement strand
TGCCTTTCGAAGACAGTCTTATCATTGTAGCAGGTCACTATGACATCGGCCAGCTATATAATTTCGCGGCCGCAGGCAATGAATTGGCCTGGCATATTCGTAATAGTAAAGACTCCCTCATTCATACCGTGGCCATGTTGGCGGGCAGTCGCAGCGGTCAGCTTTACCTCCCTTTTCTGGATCAACTGGTAAAAGGAAGGATCACCATGGACGATATCGACAAGGTCAAAGGCGACGATCTTAATTATTTCAGGCTCATGGTCAGGACCCGCCTGGACTATGCCGCCCGGGTGCTTCCGCCCTTAAAGGATACACCCCTGGAAATGGATGCCCTGACCCAAATGCTGGAGAAAAAGAGCAAACAAGTTTTCGTCAATGAGATCAATGCCCAGCATACCGTGGAGAACCCGGCCATCCGGTTCAAAATACTCGACCCGCTGACACCGGAAGAGCTCTATTATCTTGTAGTGCTCAGCGAAGATGAGATCTACACCTCCAGCTACCTGGGCGTCTATACCCGGATCTTCCAGCGCATGAAACAACCTAATGGCGACAGCCTGCTACTGGCTGTGCATGGTGATTATTTCCGGAAGTTCATCAAAATGGCGGCTGCCTATAATAAACTGGAGCATTTCCTGGGCACCATGGACAAGCAGAATGCCGGCACCGTCATGAAGTCATTCGTCATTCACCTGGAAAACGCAGACGAAGAAGAAGCCGTCGACGTGGCCGACTCCTATAGCAGCATCGTCGAAAAGAGCCCCGCCCTGGCCCGGTATATCCTCAGCGAAGTAAAATGGAACTATGACAAAAATGTAGCGGAGGGTAATAAAAAAGGGATCATCATTTATCACCTCCTGCAGACCCTTTTCGAATCCGCAGATACGGCTAATAAGATCGATCTTTCCGGTAAATTGGGCATTCCTCCCATTTATACCGTCGACCATTCCTCGCTGGTCGACGATAGCGGCAGGGTAGTGGAGCAGGTGTTTTTCTATGGGGACAAGGATAAGGACGGGCAGAACTCCTACGTGGATTTTATGTCGTTGTTCCACAACAGGGTTCCGCTCAAACCACGTCCCGGAGCAAAGCCTGAACTCCGCCCCGAATGGAAGATCACCGAAAATCCTCAATGGACCACCATCATGTCCACCCGGGGCAAACCCGTCCTCATCTTCGCCAACAAACCCCTGCTGGGTGACGACGACCCCGATACCAAAGCCCAACAAGCCCTGTCCCAATACCTCGAGGCGCATCACCTCACACCTACTATCGTCATCCACCGCGGTCACAGCTATCACGTCAAATCGACGATCGACCAGCTGTCGCCCAATGCCCGTATCGTTGTGCTCGGCTCATGTGGCGGGTATAATAATCTTAGTGAGGTGCTGAAGATCAGCGAGGATGCCCATATTATTTCCTCTAAACAGGTAGGCACCAAGACCGTGAACGAACCCATCCTTGAGGCCATCAACAATACGTTAGTCGCGGGTAAGGACATCAATTGGCTCCCGATGTGGCGCGATCTGGATGCCCGGTTTCAGAACGACCCCGCCGGCAAAGAAAAATTCGACGATTATATCCCCCCCTACAAAAACCTCGGCGCAATCTTCATAAAAGCTTATCGTAAGGCCATGGATAGTGAGTAGAACCGAACGCAAAAACCCCGTACCTTTGCGGCACCACCATCATGTCAGTAGAGAGTAAGAAAAAGAAGATATTCGACTTTAGCCAGTTACGCAGGGTATTCGCGTACGCATCGCCCTATAAATCACGCCTTTATCTGTCGATTTTTTTGTCCATTGTGCTGGCCATTCTAGCCCCGTTACGCCCCTTCCTCATCCAGCTGACGATCAATAACTATATCCACAAAGGGGCAGCTCCCGGTCTCTCTATCAAAGAGAAAATGGAGTCGCTGATCATCTGGATGACTATCCTGCAGATTGTCCTGCTGTTGATCGAGACGGTGGCCCGGTTTTATTTTTCGTTCATCACCGCCTGGTTGGGGCAAACGGTCGTCAGAGACCTGCGGGTGGATGTATATAAGAAGGTCCTCGGGCTGAACCTCTCCCAATTCGACAAAACGCCTATCGGGACGCTCACCACCCGGACAATCAACGATATAGAGGCTATCAACGATATCTTCTCCGACGGCCTGATCCCCATCATTGCCGACTTGTTGTCTATCCTTTCCGTGCTGTTGTTCATGTTCATCGCCGATTGGCGGCTGACCCTGGTCTGTATCGCTCCCTTTCCTATCCTGATGCTCGCGACCTGGCTCTTTAAGGAATCCGTCAATAAATCCTTCATCCGGGTCCGGAATGCCGTTGCCGCTCTCAACGCCTTCGTTCAGGAACATATTACCGGCATGCAGGTCGTACAGGCTTTTGCTGCCGAAAAACGGGAAGCGGCAAAATTCGACAAGATCAATCGCGAACACCGCAATGCCAATATCAACGCTATTTTTGCCTATTCTATCTTCTTCCCGGTGGTGGAGATCATTCTCGCCGTCAGTACGGGCCTCCTGGTCTGGTGGGGCGCCACGCAGGTCATGCACCTGCCGGAAAGCCAGGCCCGCGACCTCAGCGGCAAGATCATCGCCTTCTTCCTCTATCTCAACCTGCTGTTTCGCCCGTTACGGGTGATCGCCGATAAGTTCAACGTACTGCAGATGGGTATGGTGGCCAGCGAAAGAGTGTTCCGGGTACTGGATAATCCCGATGTCACCCACGATGAAGGCTCCTATAACCCAGATCGGATTAAGGGCAAACTGGAATTCGATCGGGTGAATTTCGCCTACATCGAAGGCCGCTATGTACTGAAGAATGTCTCTTTCACCATGCAGCCCGGTCAGACCATCGCTATTGTCGGCCACACCGGCAGTGGTAAAACATCCATCATCAGCCTGATCAATCGCCTCTATCATATTCAGGAAGGAGAGATCCGCATCGACGACGTGTCTATAGATGAATACCGGCTCGCCGCCCTGCGCAAGGGCATCGGAGTGGTGTTACAGGACGTCTTTCTCTTTTCAGGGTCGGTGGTGGACAATATTACCCTTCGCAATGAGGAGATTCCGATGGAAAAGGTCATCGAAGCCTCCAAACTCATTGGCATGCATGACTTTATCATGCGTTTACCAGGCGGTTATCACTATAATGTCATGGAAAGGGGCAGCAGCCTTTCCCTCGGCCAGCGGCAATTGCTGTCATTTGTCCGCGCCCTCCTGTACGATCCCTCGATCCTGATCCTGGATGAGGCCACCTCCTCGGTCGATACTGAATCCGAACAGTTGATCCAGGAGGCCATCGATAAGCTGATTGCCGGCCGTAGCTCTATCGTCATTGCCCATCGCCTTTCCACTATCCGCAAGGCCGACCAGATCATCGTCCTCGACAAAGGCGAGATCCGCGAGATCGGCACCCATGACCAGCTCCTGGCTCAGGGCGGTTTTTATGCCAAATTGCACGAGATGCAGTTTCGCAAACCGAAGCCTATTTTTTAATCTGTTTTTACAGGCGCCGCCCAGCGGCTCGACCGAAGGTCAATTTTTAGCCTTTTGCAGGAAAGGGCTAAATTATAAAAAAGCCCTTTTCCTGCATATTTGTGCGGCTCCGCCCCTATCTTTGCAGCAAATTTTGAGGAAAGTATGGCATCCAAATGGTCCAAATCTTTATTGGTAGCGGCTTTCAGCCTAGTTAGTCTGTTTTTTTTTAATGTGTCTGATGCGCAGGATTCTGGCGGCAAAGCTACCGATACCGGCCAAAGCGCAAAAAAAATGGACCCTGCCAAGATTATCCTCGAACACGTTGGAGATGCCCACGAATTTCATTTCTGGACATTTAACAAAAAGCCCGTTTCCATACCCCTGCCGGTGATCCTCTACAGCCCGCAGCGTGGCTTGACCGTTTTCATGTCCTCCCGCTTCGACCATGGTGAAAGGACCTACGACAATTATCGCCTTCTCAGTGACGAATACATCGGGGAAAATAAGCTTGACGAAAAAGCTTTCCGGCCCGGTAAGATCTTTTCGGTGGATGCGGAGGGCAAAATAGATGCTTCGGTGAAAGTGTACGACTTTTCCATGACCCGCAACGTGACACAAATGCTGATCTCCGTTGTGCTCCTGATCTGGCTGATGAACGGCGTAGCCGGCAAATATGCCAAAGGACAGGGTGTAAAGACGGCGCCTACCGGCTTTCAGGGCGCGGTTGAACCGGTAGTCGTGTTCATCCGGGATGAAGTGGGTAAGGCTAATCTCGGAGATCAATACGAAAAGTACATGCCTTTCCTGCTCACCGTTTTCTTTTTTATCCTCATCAACAATCTCATCGGCCTGGTGCCCGGCACCGCCAATGTCACGGGTAATATCGCCTTTACCGCCATGCTGGGTATCGTCTCATTCATCGTCATCATGTTCAGCACCGGCAAACATTACTGGGGGCACATCATCAACCCGCCGGTGCCATTCGGGGTCAAGCCGATCATGATCCCGGTAGAGCTCATGGGCATCTTTACCAAGCCTTTCGCCCTGATCATCCGTCTTTTCGCGAATATGATCTCAGGGCATATCATCATCCTGAGTTTTATTATCCTGATCTTCGTTTTCGGCGCCATGAATACCGCGCTCGGATGGGGGACCTCTCCCTTCTTCGTTCTGTTGTCGATCTTTATTTACCTCATCGAAATATTGGTCGCGTTCATACAGGCATATATCTTCGCCAATCTTACGGCTGTATTCATCGGGCAGGCCTTCGAAGGCGGCCACGAAGATGGCCATGGTGTTGATCATGCTGATGAATCAGTAGTCATATGACCCAATTTTTTTTTAATTATAAAACCAAGTATCATGACATTGATGACAACTTTGTTGGATGTAGCACAGCCCGGTTATGGCGCAATTGGTGCAGGTCTCGCGGCCATCGGTGCCGGTATCGGTATCGGCCAGGTCGGTAAAGGCGCTGTAGAGGGTATCGCCCGCC
>JAMFSL010000193.1 GCA_026225275.1 Puia dinghuensis | reverse complement strand
GATAAACTCCTCAGGCGTACATACCGGCAAAACCGGAATAGCCGCCTTTGACAGGTTCTTGTCACGGGTGATAAAATAATCCAACCGGTGATGCAGAGCCGCATAATAGGACAAAGCCTCAGGTATATCCTCCATTCTTGAATGCAGCGCATTGACGGTCGTCTCATATCCGGCGTCGATGATCTGAACTTCCGCCAGCAGGGCCAGCAATAATGCCTTCGCCTGGTCAACACCATAGGCCTTTGTCAACGCCCGGCCGATATCCCGGATAACAGCGGCCGTAACAAAAACCTGTACACGCCCTCTGACCATCCATTCCATTAGCTGCCGGACGATCGGATAGGTCTCCTTTTTCAAGGTAAAATCCAGCAAAATATCGGCATCCAGGAAGACTCTAAACGCCATAATCCCCCCCCTCTTTCACTGCCGTCGTGGCTGGTATGACCGTCCTTTTCTTCCCCTCCTCTACTATCGGCGGCTCCAACCGATCCATCAGATCCAATATACTGTCCTTTTGCACGGGCTTGGTGACGGACCGAAAATAGCTCTCCACCAGCTCGGAAACGCTCATTTCCTTGCTGGCTGCATAGGCCTTCATCGCCTCCAGTAACGCTCCGTCAATAGTTAGGTTTAAACGCTCTTTCACCAGACAAATATACGCATAAAATAAATTCATGCGCATGTTGCTGAAAATATTACTTCAGGCAGAGGTCCGTAATCACAAAAACGGCAAAAACAACACTGGCGATGCCGTTGGCGGTCATGAAAGCGAGGTTGACCCTGCTGAGGTCATTCGGACGGACGATAGCGTGCTGATATACCAGCATCCCGATAAAGACAGCCACTCCCGCCCAGTACCACCAGCTAAAACCGCCATAGATCCCTGCGCTGATCACGCAGGCCATGCTAAGAAGGTGAAGAAATTCAGACACATGGAGCGAATTAGCCTTGCCCAGCCAGGACGGCATGGAATATAGTTGATGGGATTTGTCGAATTCTTCGTCCTGCAGGGCATAGATGATATCGAAACCGCTGACCCAGAAAATGACAGCGAGGGAGAATAGTATAGGCAGTAAGGCAAAGTGTCCTGTGACTGCAAGGTAAGCGCCGATAGGCGCCAGGGAGAGTCCAAGACCCAGCACCAGGTGACAGAGCGGGGTAAAACGCTTGGTATAGCTGTACCCCAATACCACTGCCAGCGCCACAAAAGACAACCAGAAACACAACGGGTTAATAAACCATGTGCAAAGGATAAAGGTGAGACTGCTGGCGATCACAAACCGCAGAGCGTTATTTTTGGAAATAATCCCCCTCGGAATCTCCCGGATAGCAGTACGCGGGTTCAGTGCATCCCACTTGACATCCAGCCAGCGATTGAACGCCATTGCTGCGCTACGCGCGAAGATCATGCAGAGAATGACCAACGCCAGTTTGCCGCCAATTTCCGGGCCGGACATGCTATGCCACGAAAGTTGAAATACGCCCAGCGCAAACCCGATCATCGCAAACGGCATCGCAAAAATTGTATGCGAAAACCGGATCAAACTCAGATAATTCTTTACTGTACTCATAGTTATTTTGTTGAAAACCTACCTCTCACCAACTCCCACAGCACGATCCCGGCCGCAATCGAAATATTCAGCGAATGCTTCATCCCCCACTGCGGGATCTCCACGCTCCCGTCACATAACTCCAGCGCCCCCTCCCCTACTCCGCTGACTTCATTCCCAAACACAATAGCCAACTGCCCCACATCCGGCAGTGCGAACGCCTGTAAAGAAATGCTGCCTTCCGTCTGTTCAACGGCATATACGCTGTAACCTCCCGACTTCAGCGATTGCACCGCGTCTACCGTCGTCGCGAAATACTGCCAGTCCACTGTCTCCGTCGCCCCCAGCGCAGTCTTATGAATATCGCGATGCGGAGGCTGTGGCGTATAACCGCAAAGGTAGACCCCTCTGAGGAGAAAAGCATCGGCCGTCCGGAATACACTGCCCACATTGTGCATGCTGCGGATATTGTCCAGCACGACGATCACCGGTGTCTTTTCTGATTGCCGGAATTCGTTGACCGATTTCCGGTTCAATTCGTCCATTCCCAGCTTACGCATGGGCAAAGGTAATTACCGTTCATATATTTATCATCCTCTTTCCCGATTTTATTTGTCTGTTCCGGGTCAATCTTTTACTTTAAATCAAAACAATTGCACATGAGAAAACACTACCAACCGGCCACAGGCATGCGGCCGTTGTTCGCCGCTCTTGTACTTTCACTCTTTCTTTCCTCACACATACAGGCACAGGATGAAAAGCTGGACATGGCCACCATTCAGAAAATCCGGCAGGAAGGACTACAGGATTCCCATGTTATGGATATCGCCTTCCATTTGACCGACGCCAGTGGTGATCGTCTCACTGCCTCGCCCGGCTTCATGCGAGCCGCCAATTATGCGAGACAGCAGCTGGAACAATGGGGACTGACGGATGCTACGCTTGACCCCTGGGGCGAGTTCGGCAAAGGATGGGAGTTGCAAAAGTCTTATGTAGCCCTCACCGCGCCGTACTATAAACCGCTGATCGCTTTTCCCAAAGCATGGTGCGGGGGGACAGATGGGCTGAAATCCGCCGCTGTTTTAATGATCAGCGCTACCGATTCGGCTGGACTGGATCGTTACAAAGGGCAGCTGGCAGGTAAGATTCTGATCGTCGATGTAGACCAGACTTACCAGCAAAGCTTCAAGCCCGATGCCACCCGTTATACTGACGATCAGTTAGATTCAATGGCGAAGGTCGTCATGAAGCCCGTGGATACGGCAGAAATGCGCCGTCGGAGAGCAGGCTTTAACCGCGGCGGCATGGCCATGCTCAATACGCTGAAGCGGATGGCTATAGATGAAGGCGCCGTCGCCATCCTCAGCCAGACACCCCGTGGCCATGACGGCACCCTGTTCGTACAGGGCGGTGGCGTCTATGCAGCAGGATCGCCGGCCAATTTTCTCGACATCGTCATTGCGATGGAAGATTATATGACGATCGTTCGGTTGCTGAAAGCCGGTACGCCGGTTATGTTAGAGACGGAAGTGAAGACCGCCTTTCAGACCAATGACACAAAAGGATATAATGTGATAGCCGAGATCAAAGGGACCGACAAAAAGTTGAAGGACGAAGTCGTGATGCTGGGTGGTCACCTGGACTCCTGGCATAGCGCTACCGGCGCTACCGACAATGCTGCGGGTTGTACCGTGATGATGGAGGCGATAAGGATATTGAAAACACTCGGCATCAAGCCGCGTCGTACTATCCGGATCGCGCTGTGGAGCGGTGAGGAAGAAGGGCTTCTCGGTTCCAGGGGTTATGTAAAAAAGACATTCGCCGACCCTGCTACCATGCAGCTGTTGCCAGCGCACCAGACTTTTGATGCCTATTTCAATATCGATAATGGTACAGGCAAGGTCCGTGGCATCTACCTCCAGGGCAATGAGGCCTGCCGTAACATTTTCACGCAGTGGCTCCAGCCTTTCCACGATCTCGGCGCTACCACCGTGACGATCAGCAACACCGGTGGTACGGATCACCAGTCTTTCGATGCCGTTGGCTTGCCCGGCTTCCAGTTCATCCAGGATGAGATCGAGTACAGCACACGCACGCACCATACCAATGTGGATTCTTATGATCACCTGCGCGAAGACGACCTTAAGCAGATCGCTACCATCGTCGCCGCCTTCGTCTACGACGCTGCTCAACGCGACGAAAAGTTTCCGCGTAAAGAATTGCCCCAACCCCGTGGCGCCGGCCGCGGTGGGTTCTGACCGTAACGCTCTAAAAAAGAGGCCGCCCCAAAGTAATGGAGCGGCCTCTCTATATTGCAAAAGGGCTTACCGTCTAAAGCTGAAATCCCTTCGGTTTTTGAATTCCAACCGGAAATCACTCCCGTCGATTGCCGAACTGTAAATATTGCCCACAAAGGTTTTCTCATCTACGACAGGGTCACCCACTTTCCAGCCGCAAAAGAAAATCCGGTCGCCTTTTAGCACGGGCTGAAAACAATCATAGCCCTGGGGCGAAACCTTTCTCGTCTTTTTTGTCTCTCGGTTGTAGACATATATTGCGCTGGGCGAATCATCCACGGCTGATGCATCGATGTCCATATCGAAGATGATATTTGTCTCATCCCTGCTCAGGAGGTATCGCGAACCGCTGGATATCGCAGGGTCCTTGCGGAGCCGGGTAATGGGCATACTGTCCAGGATCCTTCCGGT
Source organism: Puia dinghuensis (assembly GCA_026225275.1). Classification (GTDB taxonomy): domain Bacteria; phylum Bacteroidota; class Bacteroidia; order Chitinophagales; family Chitinophagaceae; genus Puia; species Puia dinghuensis_B. Next base: position 20,935 of record JAMFSL010000193.1, on the reverse strand, counting down.
GAGGTCGACAATAAATACATTAGTCAGGTCGTGAACAAGAAGCTTTTTACCATCATCACTCCAGGTGGGAGAATAGAAGCCGCCCGTCGTAATCAAAGCTCTTGGGGAACTGGCAAGAGCGGCCTTGTCGTCCGGGTCCAGGAGCAAAATATACCACTGGGAACCATCAAAATCGTTATAGACGATATGTTTCCCATCGGGAGACCAGACGGGGCCATAACAATGTTTGCAGGTCGGTTCCAGAAAGGTCGTCCTTCCGTTCGTTAGATCGACGCACATGATCCGCCTTCTGTCCCCTCCATTCTCAAGTTTTGTATAGGCGACCCTGGTGCCATCCGGTGAAAGATCGGGATCGGCCCCGATGACATCCAGCGTATCTTCCCGCTTGTCGACCTGAGAGAACACGAAGAGATTTAGTCCGTAGCTATAGCAAATGTCATAGCGCTTTTGGCCGCTGACACGATACGAAAATAAGAGGACAAGTATTATCAGGCAATAATGTCTCATGCATGAATATACAGATTTTTTGGAAAGACCCGCTTGGAAGTAAGGACTTCAGACCTCCAGGACACCCTTAATCAATACACACTTAAATCCAAAGCAATATATTTTCATCAGAATGGCTAAAAAGAATTTCTTAAATTTGTCATATGTCGATCATTAAGAAAAATACAGTCCGGAAATCTCTTAAAAAAAGACGCAACCAAACTGTAGTGGTCGTGGAAACCTCCATCTCAGCTGACGAAACTCTCTTCCCCAAAAAAGTAGCCAGCGCCAAAAAAATCCTTCAAAACGCCACCTTCACCGACACTCGTTTCGGCGCCTGACTAATCTTATCCAGATAAAATCAACACCCATCCCCCGCCTCCAAAGAATCCACCTCTCATTTGTTCCCGCTTTGTTACTTTTGCCGAAGTGAGCCGCAGGCTCACTGGCCGAAGGCCCATCATTAGCCACTATGCCCCGGGAATGGGATATTCGGCAAAATCATTCCCCGGGGCATAGAATATGGCCAAAAGCAGTGCAGACACTCCCTTAATGCAACAGCACCGCGCAATCAAGCAGCGGTATCCCGACGCCATCCTGCTTTTCCGGGTAGGTGATTTCTACGAGACCTTCGGGGAAGACGCCATCCTCGCCAGCAAAATATTGGGCATCACGCTTACCAAACGTAATAACGGCGCAGCTGCTTCCTCCGAATTGGCCGGATTCCCCTATCATTCACTGGATACCTACCTCCATAAACTCGTCAAAGCCGGTCACCGGGTAGCTGTCTGCGATCAGTTGGAAGACCCTAAGATGGTCAAAGGTATCGTCAAGCGAGGAGTCACAGAAATGGTGACGCCCGGTATCGCCACCAACGATAAACTACTCGACGGCAGTAACAACAACTTCCTGGCGGCCATCCACTTCCCCGAAGGCTGGCCAGAAGATTCCGCAACACAACAAGGCTCCGCGAATGGCGCCCGCACAGCCACAGCCCCTATCGGCATCGCCTTCCTCGACATTTCCACCGGGGAATTTTTCGTCGCAGAAGGCAACACAGAATATGTCGACAACCTGCTGCAAACACTGCGACCCGCAGAAGTCATCTTCCAGCGTAGCCACCAACGGCATTTCAAGGAAATATTCGGCAGCAAATTTTACACCTATACATTAGAGAGTTGGCTGTTCGAACAGGGGTTTGCGACAGAAACACTGCTAAAGCATTTCCAGACCCATTCCCTCAAAGGATTCGGTATCGAAGAGATGACAGCCGGCATCATCGCCGCCGGGGCGGTACTCTATTATTTAAAGGACACCGAACATCCTCATCTGCAGCATATCTCCTCCATTCAGCGGATCGACCGCGAGGACTACCTCTGGATGGATAAGTTCACCATCCGAAACCTCGAACTGCTGGGCTCTTCCCAGGAAGGCGACCAGGGACAGAGCCTGTTGAAAGTGCTGGACAATACCGTTTCTCCTATGGGGGCCAGGCTGCTGAAAAGATGGCTGCTCATGCCCCTAAAAACCCGGCAACAAATCGACCAGCGACTGGATGCCGTAGAGCTCTTCATCAAAGATCCCGACCGGCGGTCAGCAATAGCCCAGCATATCAGACAATGCGGTGATATAGAAAGGCTGGTAAGCAGGGTACCCGTACGGAAAGTCAATCCGAGAGAACTGATGCAGATAGCACGTGGACTCGACCAGATCGCCCGCATCCGCACCACTGCGGCAGAACTGCCTGCAGGATGGCTCAGAGAGTTATGTCATAAACTCGACCCCTGCCCTTCCGTCCTGCACCGGATACAAAGCACGATGTCTGATGAGCCGCCTGTTGCGGTGGCCAAGGGCGGTGCGATCCGCAGCGGTGTCGATGACGAGTTGGATCGCCTCAGGAAGATAGCCACCGGCGGAAAAGAATACCTCGTCGAATTGCAGCAAAAAGAGGCCGCCAGATCTGGCATCTCCTCGCTGAAGATTGGTTTCAACAATGTATTCGGCTATTTTTTGGAAGTTACCAACTCGCACAAACATAAAGTACCGCCAGATTGGACGCGCCGCCAGACACTGGCCGGCGCGGAGCGTTATATCACCCCACAGTTAAAGGAATACGAAGAACAGATCGTCGGGGCCGAAGAAAAGATGCTGACGTTGGAAGTAGAGATCTACGAACGGCTGCTGGCCTTTTTGCAGGAAAGTCTGGCCCCCTTGCAGGCCAATGGCCATGTCCTGGCCGTGCTGGATTGCCTGCTTTGCTTTGCGGACAACGCCTGGCAGTATAATTATAAGAGGCCTCAGCTGCATGAAGGACGCGAACTGGAATTGACCGGCAGCCGCCATCCGGTTATAGAACGGCAATTGCCGCCCGGCGAACCCTATATCCCCAATGACCTGTTGCTCGATCCTGCCACCCAGCAAATCATCATCCTGACCGGTCCGAACATGAGCGGGAAGAGCGCATTGCTGCGACAGACAGCCCTCGTCACCCTCATGGCCCATATCGGCAGCTTCGTCCCTTGTGATACCGCCAGGGTTCCATTGACCGATAAGATCTTCACCCGGGTAGGCGCATCGGATAACCTCAGCGGCGGAGAATCTACTTTCATGGTGGAGATGAACGAAACAGCCAGCATAATTAATAATCTCACCTCCGGCAGCCTGATCCTGCTGGATGAGATCGGCAGAGGCACGTCTACTTATGATGGGATCTCCATCGCCTGGAGTATCGTGGAGTATTTGCATCATTCACCGCATGCACCCAAAACGTTCTTCGCCACCCATTATCATGAGCTGAATGAGTTGGAAAATAAATTTCCCCGCATCCGCAATTATCATATCACTAATAAAGAGGCAGGCAATAAGGTGATCTTTCTGCGCAAACTGGCGCCCGGCGGCAGTACGCACAGCTTTGGTATCCATGTGGCTAAAATGGCTGGCATGCCGCCTTCTTTACTCACCAGGGCCGAAGAGATCCTTCATGAGCTGGAAGACAAGCCCGTCGGGTCGCCCACCGGTGAATCACTGAAGAAAATAGCCGCGCCCAAGGTGCAATTGTCCATCTTCGATGCCCATACCGAGACTTTTCACCGGATCAGGCAACTGTTGGAAAATACCGATGTCAACCGGCTGACCCCGGTCGAAGCGCTCCTCAAACTGGAGGAGATCAAGAACGAGCTGAAATAGTCCCATTTCATCCGCCCCAATGACCATTTCGTCCGCCAACATCCCCTTTTCGTCCACGAAAACGTATCGAGTCTTTGCGTTTGCTAATTTACGTTAGCAAAAGGAGAAGGGCTGCCGGCCTTCCCGCACGCCCCACTCAACGATAGTTCGAATGATCAGATATGCTTACCAGCTGAATGATTTTCGCCGCATGGCCAGCGGCTTCAGCAAAACGCTGCACCTACCTGTAAATGGCGGAAATATAGAGCTCACCCAGGATCTGGGCGCCGGTTACATCCGAACCGGTCATTGGTCTACCGGGATTTCTTATATAGTGATGGATTTCTCCCTGCAAAGTGATTTGGTGCTTATTCAGCAGGCATCCCCCGATCCTGCACTCTGTCTATGGTTCGATCTGCGCAGTGGCCGTAATACGCTGAGGCTGTTCTCCACAGGCTCGGGACAGGAGTTCATGCATTCCCGAAATACCCGCTTAAAAATAATAGGGCTTCTCTTCCCACAGTCCTATATGCACCGGCATCTTCGCGCAGCGTTGCTGTCTGACCTGACCAGGTATGCAGACAACTCTACCGCCCGCCCCAGCGACCTGATCCCATTCGAATACCGGCAACCCATCGAAGATGTTTTCCGGGCCGAGCCGTCATCTCCTCTCTTCCATCTCCTCCTGCACAACAGGCTCCTGTTGCTCGCAGAAAAATTCCTCCATTCTTTTATCACCAAAGTCCCATTGCCGGAGCCCGTCGTGAAAACCTGGGCTAAAGGAAAAGAAAAGGACATCGAAGGCCTGAACAGCGTGATGAGAACACTCAGCGATACTCAGCTCAACAGATTTCCGACTATCGAAACGCTGTCCAGGATGGCCATGATGAGCTCGACAAAATTGAAGACCCGTTTCAAGCAAACCTACGGCATGAAACTCTACGAATTTTATAATCACCATCGCCTCCAGGCCGCCAAAGAAATGTTGAAGACCGGTAATTTTTCTGTCAAACAAGTCGGCGTCAACATCGGTTTTTCAAATTTGAGCAACTTCGCGAAGGCCTTCAAAAAAGAATTCGGCACATTACCCAAGGAAATTATTAAGAGTAAGTAATTATTTTTCAAAAAAAGTATTGTTAAATAGCCTTTACAGCTATCGAAAGGATCCTTGCGGGCAATTCCTACCATTTATTATTCCTAATTTTGCACTTTTGTTCAACCCATCGATTTGCTGCCTCTTTATCGATTTCTCTCCCGCCACGACTAATGCCATAGAGTAGAAAAATTTGTTTTGCCCTTGGGTCGACCCGCCTCCGGCGACTGCTGGAGATCATTAACTTAAACGTGTCTAAAATTGGTGAACATGGTTACGTATTCTTTCCAACTGGAAAACTTTGAAAAATGGTTGGCTGATTTTGCCTCACAGCTCAACACTTCTGTCATAGATCGTGTCCTGACTATCCCCAACCGGTTAGGCGATGGCACTATCATTGCGCAGAATATCAACCAGAATTTTTCTTACGCAGTGATGAACTTTAAGCTGGATAGCGATTGGGAATTTCACCGTGAGTCGGGTTCACAGGGTTTTGTAATATCCTTCAACCAGGTAGAGGCGCAGAAAGAAGCACCGATCTCCCATCGGCAGGCTATCATGCCTGATAAAAAGAATTTCCGAAATGATATCTACCTGGCAGACGCTCGCGACAGCGCCAGCCTTAGACTCTCCGCCGGCAGTACCGTCAAGAGACTGTTAATATTCTGTTCTCACGAACTCGCCGCGCAATATCTGCCGGCCGAACTCTTTGACAAACTGTCTCTCTTTGCCCGGGAAAACAGCACGGCAGATAATCCTATGTTCATTAGCCTCACGCATCGCGCCATGCTGAAAGAGTTATTTGAAATCAAACAAAACGACTCCCTCAACCAGATCAGGAGACTCGGCAGCGTCATTCATCTGATAGAAAAATCTCTCCATTCCTTCCTGCGTCAGGAACATTCCGTCCTGTCTCGTACAGTGAAAAAGACAGACCTCGAGAGCATGCAGCACGTTGAGCAGATCCTCAGCAGCCGGCTGGAAGGCTTCCCTTCTCTGGAATCACTCGCTCACGAAGTATTTATGAGCACGAGTAAGCTGAAAAACCTGTTCAAACAGGTATATGGACATACCTTGTACGACTACTACAATAAAAGCCGGTTACAACGTGCCAGAGAGTTGCTGATGAATGGGCAGTGTAGTATCAAACAGGCCGGCAGCGAGATCGGATTCTCCAACCTGAGCCATTTCGCCAAAGCTTTCAGAAAAGAATTCGGCATCCTGCCCCGCGATCTCGTCAAAGGCCGCTAAGCCTCACATCAGATCTTTCAGCCGACCGTATAACTGTGTGAATATTCGGTAGTTCTCCTGGTAAACAGCATGGAGCGCCGCGTTGGGCTCATAAGTCTGTGCAATGGTCACCAGCGAGGCAGCAGCACCCAGATCACCGATCAGGCCGCAGGCATACATCCCTATCATCGCCGCTCCGATAGCCGATGCATCTGCTGCCCCCGTAACATGGACTTTTTTCCCGAAAATATCGGCTACCATCTGTAGCCAGGCGGGTGATCGGGTGAATCCGCCACTGGCATAGATATGTTCAATAGGACCGACGGTTTCTACCAGGGAATTGCCGATCTGGTACAGCGAATAGCTGACACCCTCCAGGCAGGCCCGGAGAAAATGCCGATGATCATGAACAGACCTTACCCCGAAAAAAACACCTTTGGCATCGGCATTCCATACCGGCGCTCTTTCGCCCTGCAAGTAAGGCATGAATATCAGCCCTTCGCAACCGGCGGCAATATGATCTGCCTCCGCCATCCGCCGGTGCAAATCATCCTCACCGCTATCTTTTTCACCTGTTGTCCGTCCGTCGGTCATGACCCGGTCAGTATACCACTGCAGGACATTCCCACCGTTATTGGTGGCACCCCCGCAGATATAATAGCCCTCCGCCATAATGTAATTAAAAACTCTCGCCTGTGGGTCGTCCTCCGGCCGGGTGACTGTCATGCGGATCGCTCCACTGGTACCGATCGTCAACGCGGTCTCCCCATGCCGCACCGCCCCACTACCCAGGTTAGCCATGGCGCCATCGCCTCCGCCGATAACAAAAGGCAGCCCTTCCGGCAGCGACGCCCCACCACCGGCCTCACCCTTCCCGCCAGAACCCGCCTCACCAGCGGCCCCGCCAGTCCCGCCAGCCAGCAACCGCCGGGCTTCCGGCAGCAACGCGGTTTCAATATGTATGACCGGTACCGGCGTCGAGAGTTGCGTGGGCTGTATCCCCACTAACGCCAGGGCTTCCGGATACCATTGCAGTTGACGGATATCAAATAGGCCCGTGGCGGATGCCAGCGAATGATCAACCTGGTATTTCCCAAACAAACGCCACCAGATATATTCTTTAATGGAAATAAACTTCACTCCCCGCTGAAAAAGATCCGACTGCGTTTGCTTTAGCCATAGCAGTTTGCACAAAGGAGACATTGCATGGATGGGTACTCCCGTATGCCGGTAGATCCTGTCCCCAGCCTCGCTGCCCCGTAAGGCATTGGCCTGTGCGGACGGACGCAGATCTGCCCACGTCATGGCATGGGTAAGCGGCTTCCCACCATCACCAATGACGATCAGACTGTGAAAAGCACAGCTGAAACTGATACCCATCAGCCCTTCCTCTCCAGCACCATTCGCCATCTTCCCCCTCACCTCGCCCAGCGCCGATACCACCGCGCTCAGCAACTGATCCGGGTCCAATTCGTGCCGCCCTCCGGCATCCGCGAAAACAGGATAGCTGGCGCCGGCGCTGCCCAATACCTTGCCATCAGTCGTAAAAGCGACCGCCTTGGTATTTGTCGTGCCGATATCGATGCCGATAATGTATTGCATAGCTGCTACATCAACTCCTTCAGCCTGGTCACTACCTGGTCCACCTGATCACGGGTATTGTGTTTGCTGAAAGAGAATCTTACGGTGACCTGGTTAGGATTGTTGTTGATGGCGCGGATCACATGCGACCCCTGCTCTACTCCGCTGGTGCAGGCGCTGCCGCCGGAGGCGCAGATGTGGTGGATGTCCAGGTTAAACAGCAGCATTTCGGATTTCTCCGTCTTGGGAAAAGATACGCTCAATACGGTATAGAGGCTGCGCCCCACCGGGTCGCCGTTGAAAGAAATGCCTTTCAAATGACGCTTCAGCTGCTCCATCATGTATACTTTCAGCCCTTTGATATGGGCGCTGTCCACCTCATAACCGGCAGTAGCCAGTTCCAGCGCCTTGGCAAAGCCTACAATACCATACAAATTTTCCGTTCCGGCCCGCATATTCCGCTCCTGTGCGCCGCCGTGGATATAAGGATGGATACGGACATTCTCGTTGATATAAAGAAGACCTACACCCTTGGGACCGTGAAACTTATGGCTGGCGCCAGTAATAAAATGAACCGGAGTATTCCGCAGGTCGAATGGAAAATGACCTACCGTCTGCACCGTGTCGGAGTGAAAGATGGCGCCATACATTTTACACAGCTCACCCACTGCTTGGATATCCATAATATTACCGATCTCGTTGTTGGCATGCATCAGTGTTACCAGGATCTTTTCCGCACTGCCCGCCAACAGTTGCTCGAGATCTTCCTGGTCAATATGGCCGTTGGGCAGCACTTTGACATAGCTCAGGGCAGCTTCGCCACGCCTGTGCAGATGCTCGACGGTATGCAGCGTAGCATGATGCTCCAGCGGAGAGGTAATGATATGGGTGCAACCCAGGTCCCGAACCGCCGCAGTAATAGCCGTATTGGAGCTTTCAGTACCCCCGGAGGTAAAAAAGATCTCCGCCGGATGTGCATTGAGAATTTTTCCCACGGATTTCCTGGCATTCTCGATGGCCAGCCGGGATTCACGACCATATGAATAAATGGAAGAAGGATTACCGAATTTCTCGGTCAGGTAGGGCATCATTGCTTCCAGTACCTGCGGATCAAGATCGGTCGTAGCGGCATTGTCAAAGTAAATTCTTTCCATGGGGAGCAAAAATAAGAATTCTCCACCACTTCCATCACCTCTCTCACCGGGCAATGGCCTCCCTGATATCCTGCATCAACCGAAGAGCAATATTATTAGCCGTCGTCTCGAAGTTGCTTTCCGCATAGATACGGATAATAGGTTCGGTATTGGATGACCGAAGATGCACCCAGTCATTGTCAAATTCTATCTTTAATCCATCATCGGTATTGACCGGGTGATTCTTGTATTTCTTTTTTATCTTCTCCAGCACCGCCGGAACGTCTATCCCCTGGCGAAGCTCGATCTTATTCTTGGAGATAAAATAATCGGGATATTTTTTGCGAAGAGACTTGATGCCATTCTTATGATGCGACAAGGCGCTCAAAAACAGCCCAATACCGATCAGCGCGTCCCGGCCGTAATGCAGGTCCGGCACAATGATGCCCCCATTGCCTTCTCCCCCGATCACCGCATTTGTTGCCTTCATCGCATTAACCACATTGACCTCTCCTACGGCAGAAGGATAATACGTGCCTCCATGCGCCATCGTGATCTCCTTCAACGCCTTGGTGCTGCTCATATTACTGACCGTATTTCCGGGTCTCCTGCTCAATACATAATCAGCCACCGCTACCAGGGTGTATTCTTCCCCAAACATACTGCCGTCCTCATTGACAAAACAAAGCCTGTCCACATCCGGGTCCACGGCAATTCCAAGGTCGGCTTTCGACTTTTGCACCAGTGCGCTCAACTCCGCCAGGTTCTCCGGTAAAGGCTCGGGGTTATGAGCAAACCTGCCGTTGACTTCCCCATTCAACAGTATCACCTCTTCTACACCCAGTGCCTTAAGTAACGGTGGGATAAAGATCGCGCCCGTCGAATTGACGACATCCACGACAATTTTATACCCTCGTTCGCGGATCCCTTTGACATCCACCAACGGATAGTTGACCACGGCATCGATATGCCGTTGCAGCCAAACACCCGTAGCACTATATTCCCCCAGGCGATCCACCGGGGCAAAAATAAAATCGTCCTTCTGTACTTTTTCCAAAATGGCCGCTCCCTCCGTCGCACTGATAAATTCCCCCTCATGGTTCAGCAGCTTCAGCGCATTCCACTCCTGCGGATTGTGACTGGCCGTGAGAATAATGCCGCCAGCCGCCTTTTCTCCTGTGACCGCCAGTTCCACAGTAGGTGTCGTCGACAGCCCCAGGTCGATCACATCTAACCCCATTCCGCGCAAAGTATTCACCACCAGGGCGCTCACCATCTCCCCACTGATCCGCCCGTCACGGCCGACCACGATCTTCTTGCCCTTGTTTGTTTGCAGGATCCTGCTGCCGTAAGCAGCGGTGAACTTTACGATATCCAACGGAGACAAATTATCTCCGGGCTTCCCCCCAATCGTCCCTCTGATGCCTGAAATACTTTTAATCAATGCCACAACATGCTAATTTTACGCCGGGGAATGCCCTACAAAAAATTAGCGCATTCCCCGGCACGAACGCTAATGTCTGTCCTATCGGACATCCGCCTTCGGCGGCTCTTGCCGCAAAAATAAGGTTTTCCGAAAGGGTTTTGCCCATAAATTTACCGAAAGATTTACCGTCATGCAGCCAGCATCGGATTGGTTTCGGGAATGGTTCGACTCCCCCTACTACCATAAACTGTACTTTGAACGAAACGAACAAGAGGCCACGGCTTTCATCCATCGCTTGCTGACCTTTCTCCAGCCACCGCCCGCATCACGGATGCTGGATGTTGCCTGCGGGCGGGGACGGCATGCCCGGATCCTCGCCGATCAGGGCTATGATGTGACGGGCATCGATCTGGCGCCATCCAGTATCGAATATGCCCGCCAGTTCCACAATGCTCACCTGGATTTCTACATCCACGACATGCGGCAGATCTTTTGCACCAACTGCTTCGATTACATCTTCAATTTCTTCACCAGCTTCGGCTATTTCCGATCCCAACACGACAATGACCGCGTTATAAAAATGGTATCCCTCGCTCTGAAAAAAGAGGGAATCTTCGTACTGGATTACCTCAACGAACATTACGTACAACAACGTCTCATCCCACGGTCAGAAAACATAATTGACGGCGTAACATACAATATCACCCGATGGACCGATCGGACTCATTTCTACAAGCGGATACAAATAGAGGACCGGCAGTTGAAGCAGCCACTGGAATATACCGAAAGAATAGCCAGGTTCTCCCTTCATGATTTTGATGACATGCTGACCCGCGGCGGCCTGGCTATCCTCAACGTCTTCGGCAATTATCAGCTGGACGCCTTCGATATCAATCACTCCCCTCGCCTCATCATCATCTCACAAAAAAAATAGGCCCTCTCTTAGAAAAAAGTAGAAGGCCCATTTTCGTCTAATGTCCCGCAAGGCTTGTCTTGCAGGGTGGCCCACCAATAAGGTGGCCCTTTAAAAAATTCAGGATAGGGTTTAATCGGATATCATGAAAGAAGCAGGATACAGGAAAATCCTGCGCGTGTTATTCTTCAACAAAAGTACCCACATCCCCCTGTTCAGGCAATAGTATTTACCCCTTTGCTACAAGTTTTTATCCGCGGTAGTATTGCTACCCTTTTTGCGGCTTTTAACATCCGCACTTTCCTCCGGCGGAAAATTCTACTTATTGTGAACAAAAAGAAAGGCGCTCACCATCAGCATGTCAACTCGCCATCCTACTTTTCCGTGGGACAAGCATGTCCGTATTAAACACTTATCTATTTTATCATTAAACGCCTTTTAAAAATGAAACAATTTTTCATCACCATCCTCGCACTCTTTTCTACACCGCTTTTCTTCCCGATGTCAGCCCGCGCGCAGACCACCCCCGCGCATGCAATAGTGGGCTATTGGCAGGATTGGGGCGCTACAACGGACGATCCACCTTATATCCCGCTGGCTAATGTAGATAGCCGCTACAACGTGATCGAAGTGGCTTTTACCGGAACTGATGCCGATGATGCCACGCTCACTTTCGCCCCTAATTCATCGGACTTTGCCTCCGGAGTCAAGACACTGCAGTCGCAGGGAAAAAAAGTATTGTTATCCATCGGTGGCGCGAACGGCACGCTGCTGCTGACAACGGCCGCCAATACACAGGCTTTTATCTCTTCGCTGGAATCCATTCTCGACCAGTATAACTTCGACGGATTCGATCTTGCCCTGGAAGGTGGCACCACCCTGGAACTGAATAATGGTGACAATAATTTTATGGCTCCCACCACCCCTAAAGTGGTCAACCTGATCTCCGCCTGTCAACAAGTGATCGCCTATCGCCAGGCCGAAGGCAAAAATTGCTGGCTGACCATGGCTCCGGAGACCTACTATGTGCAGACTGCCTTTGGTAGCTCCTACTCACCGCTGGTGGGCGCCCAACTGCCCATTATCTATGGTTTACGCAACCAACTGACGATCCTGCAGGTACAGTTGTATAATACCGGTACAGTGTATGGCCTGGATGGCAATATCTATGGCGAAGGAACGGCAGATTTCATCGTAGCAATGACGGAAATGCTCATGACCGGCTTTCCGGTATCCGGTACTTCTCAGACCTTCCCGGCCCTGCGTCCGGATCAGATTGCAGTAGGCCTCCCCGCTACCACCGGTGCCGGCGGCGGCTATTGTACTCCGGCCATCGTCACACAGGCCCTCAATTACCTTGTCCATGGAGTCTCTTATGGCGGCGCTTACAAGCTGAGGAATCCTGCAGGCTATCCCGGATTAAACGGCGCCATGACCTGGTCGATTAACTGGGATGAGTCCGGTGGCAACTCTTTCGTCAGTAACGTATACAATTTCTTCTACGGTAACACAGGCACCACCGCTCCCAGTGTCAGTATCACCTCTCCGGCAACAGGCGCAAGCTATATTGCCCCGGCCACGATCACGATCAAGGCATCCGCCGCCGACTCCGGCGCGACGGTCAGCAGTGTTGCCTTCTACAATGGCGGCACATTGCTGGGCACCAGCACGGCCTCTCCCTATAGCTTTAATTGGACAAATGTTGCAGCAGGCACCTACAGTCTCACTGCCATCGCTACCAATAATGGCGGCCTTTCCACCACTTCAGCCGCCGTCAGCATCACAGTGACCGATACCAGCAACTCAGGCAGCGGGTCGGGCGGCAATTGTACGGGTGTAGCCGCATGGAGCGCCGCAACAGCCTACAACGGTGGCGCCCAGGTGGTCTATAACGACAGCCTCTATAGCGCCAAATGGTGGACTCAGGGCAACCAGCCCGATATCAGCACCGGCGACGGCCAACCCTGGCAGCTGGTCAGCGCATGCTCGATAGGTACTCAGCCGCCTCCCTCGGATAGTACCTCCTCCGGCAGCGGCTCAGGCAACGGATCCGGCACGGACAGCACCGGATCAGGCAGTAGCGGTAATTGCTCCGGCATCCCCACCTATCAGCCCTACCCCGCTGTCTATAACCAGGGCGATGAAGTCGTCTACAATGGCGTACTTTATCAGAGCACATCGAACGGCCTGTACAATGTGACCCCCGGCACAGCCAACTGGTGGTGGACGCCCCTGGGCACCTGCAGCACGGCTACAGCTTCCAAACTGCTGAACGGCCAGGCCTCCATCCCAACGGCAACAGACAGCATACCGCTGGCAGTATACCCTAATCCTGTGACCGGCACTGGAGTACAGGTACAACTCAGCACTGCTGTCAGCGAAAAACTGGCGATAGAAGTAAGTTCAGTTTCCGGCAGCGTACCGGTCATTCGGCAGGAATGGGTGGCTGCAAGCGCAGGCCCTCAGCTGATCCTGATCGACCTGAGCAACCTGCCGACAGGCGTATGGATACTCCGCGTTTTGCATTCTTCCACAGGCCGCGTAGAGACGACAAAGCTCATCCGGCTTCATTAATATAATGTACTCTCAAAAGAAAGGGGCACTTCGAAGTGCCCCTTTCTCTTTATTTTTTTTCTTACTTTTTCTTATTCTTCAGCAACATATACCTCGCCGTCTCATACATCCCTTCCGACACTCGCCGCAGTTGTACAGCCAGCGGCCCATTCGTCACTGCAGGCGGCGGAGGATCGTTATTCACCACCGAAACCAGATCCTCCTTGCCTGTTTTAAACCCCCGCCGGTAAAAATAACCCTCACTGACCACCCCATAATAAGCCTGGTCAGGGTCATAAATGAAAGCCATGCCTCTGCCTGCCATCCGGGCAGAGTCCAGCAGATCTCTGCCCAGTGTGGTATTCGTATAGGGGATACGACAAAGACCCGCCAGCGTAGGCAGCACATCTATCTGCGAACAGACGATGTTCTCCCGCTCCGTCACTGTCATTCCCGGCGCATAGATCAATAAAGGAACATGCTCTGCTGTTAACCGGTCATCCGTCCAGGCACGCGGAAAGAGAGCCCCCGCATCGCCGGGAATACCGTGATCACCGATGAAAAGAAAGATGGTATTGTTGAAATACTTTTCCCGGGACGCCGCCTCTATAAAGGTGCGATAACCGAAATCGGTATACCGGAAGGCATTCATCTCCTCATTGCTCGCAAAACCATATTTTTCCAAAGAGTCCTTCGGTACAGTCACGGAATGAAAGGCAGCCCGGTCCTCCTCGGGTATCGTATAGGGCCGATGGTTATCCGCTGTCTGGATAATCGTAAAGAACGGCTGCTGCTGCTGCCGGAGCACCTTGTTGGCTTCCAGGAAAAGATTCTTGTCGCTGATACCCCAGACATCCACCTTCGGCGAACTGTAATTCTGCTGCTCATACAGGTGAAGCCCCAGGATATTATTGGTCAGCAATCCCCGGATATTCGCCCAACTGGTGCTGCCACCCAGGAAATAAAACTTATCATATCCTTCGAAATCGTTGATTATCGTATGTTGATCGACCGCAGCCGGGTTTCGGCTGGACGTGGTTGTAGCCGGCGCTACATCAGGAATACCGGTAACCACAGCCCATACCCCTCTGGCCGTCCCATAGCTCGGCGTAAAACAGTGGTCGAAGAAAATACCCTTGCCGCAAAGGCTGTCAAAAAAAGGCGTCGTGTTCAGCGGATTACCCCACATAGAACTCTTATAAGCGCTGAAGGACTCACAGATCACTATCACCACATTCGGCTTTGGCCCCGGCTGCCCTGCCCGTACCCGGGCATACCCGCTATCCCAGCCAAAATAAGGCGCCAGTACCGGATAAGCGGCTTTAACTCCGGCTTCATCATAAGTTGAGTGCCGGAATTTCAGACTGCTAAAGAAAGATTGCAACGGATTCAGTGAAAGATTGGCCTGGTAATCGCCGCCCAGGGTGAAGGCATCACTCCAACGCAGCGGAAATTGCCCTATCTTGCCAAAGATCCCCCCTCCCAACAGCACAAACAGGACGACGAACCACGTGATCCGGGCCCGCTGCGATATGGGCCGGCTCTCCTGCCGGTTGATACGTTGAAAGACGACCTTCACCAGCCACCGGATCAGCCAGGTGCCTGCTACCAGCACCAGCAGAATGCGCAGCACCGGATATGTCTGCCATACCACACCCGCGGAGATGCCCGCATCGCCAAGGTAATTCAGAACACTGGCATTCAGCCTTTGCGAAAGATAGGAGTAGTGGGCAAAATCGACACAATAAAAGGTCACCAGGATCAGCCCGGCCAAACCGCCGAGGAAGAACAGCCACCACCTGCCCGCCGCCGCGCGAAAAGGATCCAGGAAGGCAAAGCTGCCGGTGATGAGCAATACTGCGGACAAAATTCCCGCATACCGCAGATCATACCGAAGCCCCAGCAGAAAAGAAGGCAGCAGTGATAGGAAAGAATGGCCCTGCGCAGAAAAAGAAATATACAGCGCCAGTCGTAACAAGCTCATGATCAATAAAAAAATAATGCCGATTGAAAAAACCAAACGGACCGTTTTTGGTATATTTGGTAAATTTGTTGCCGATCTGTTTATCATGTCCTTTCTTTTTAAAGGGCATAAAATTAGATCAATTATATTGAAACCATGATTTTACTCGATACCGGTGCTCATCCGGGACTTTTACATAACATCTTACAGGGCGACTACTGGCTCTTTTCCCGCATCAACCAGGATTGGACCTGCTCCTTCCTCGACACGGTTTTTCTCTTTATGCGGGAGGCTGAATTGTGGATTCCGTTTTACCTCTTTTTACTGGTATTTATCACCATTAATTTCGGCAAAAAGGGTTGGGTATGGTCGCTCTATCTTGCTATGACCGCTATCATCGGCGACCTCATCAGCAGCCACCTGATCAAGGATTACCTGGTCTTTCGCCTCCGTCCCTGCAATAATGCTTTATGGGCGGATTCGATGCGCTTTCTCGCCAATTACTGCCCCGAAAGCAGCAGCTTTACCTCGTCTCATGCCTGTAATCACTTTGCCATGGCCGTTTTCATCTTCAATACCTTGCGGCATACGAGCCCCTGGTGGGCACTCGTACTGGCCTGGGCATTCTTTATTTCTTATGCCCAGGTCTATGTCGGCGTCCATTATCCGCTGGATGTGTTCTGCGGCGGAATTCTGGGATCGCTGATTGGCTGGTCCGTCAGCCGCATATTCCGGCTACAGGCCGGAACGCTCCATTTATCCACCAACCATCCTGCCCATGCTTGAAATGATCATCCTTTTTTTCCTGATCATTCTGAACGGAATGTTCGTTATGGCCGAGATTGCCCTGGTGTCGGCACGAAAAAGCCGTCTGGAGAACCTGGCCGATAACGGCGATGAAAAAGCCCGCTCTGCACTGAAACTCGCAGAAAATCCCGAGCTTTTTCTCTCCACCGCCCAGATCGGCATTACCCTCATCGCCATCCTGACGGGCTTCTATTCGGGTGAAAAATTCAGCGCCGATCTCCAACCCTACCTGGAAAAAATACCTCTCCTTCGCCCCTACGCAGCCAACCTCTCCACCGCACTCATCCTCGTCATCGTCACCCTGCTGTCCATCATTTTTGGCGAGCTGATCCCCAAACGTGTCGGTTTGCTCCGGGCTGAACAAATTGCCCGTCTGGTCGCCCGGCCTGTCCGGACCCTTTCCCTGATCACTTACCCGATCGTCTGGCTGCTGAACAACACCAGCAACCTTTTCTTCAAATTCTTTCCCATCACACCCTCCACCGATGGCGCCGTCACGGAAGACGAAATCAAGGCCATCATCAACGAAGGCACAGAACAAGGCACCATCGAAGAGGCAGAACAGGAGATCATCGAACGCGTCTTTCACCTCGGTGACCGGAATATTACTTCCCTGATGACCCACCGCAGCGATATCATCTGGTTCGACCTGCACGAGAATGAAGAGACGATGAAAGAAAAGATTATCAAAGAACCTCATTCAGTCTATCCCATCTGCGACGGCGAGATCGACAATATTAAAGGAATGGTCACTATCAAAGACCTCTATGTTACAGACGACCATATACTCTTCAAGGATATCATGACCCCGGCACTCTTCGTTCCGGAAAACAATACAGCCTATATGGTGCTGGAGAAGTTCAAACAGTCGAAGATCCACTGCTGCTTCATCGTAGACGAATACGGCAGCCTGCTGGGACTGATCACCCTGAACGATATTCTCGAGGCGATCGTCGGCGAAATCACGCAGCCCGAGGTCCCGGACTACGAAATCCAACAACGTGAAAATGGCAGCTATCTCGTCGATGGCCAGATCCCCTTCTACAACTTCCTCTCGCATTTTCATAAGACAGAATGGATGAATGAAGGCGACCATGAGTTCGATACGCTGGCCGGATTTATCCTCAATCAACTTGAACATATTCCTGCCACCGGCGAACACATGGAATGGCGGGGCTTTACCTTCGAGATCATCGACATGGACGCACAACGCATCGACAAAGTTTTGGTCTCCCTGTCTGAAGACATGCAAAAAGAACTGAAAGAAAAGCAAGCCGACTAAAACTGGAAAGCAGCATTCGCATCAGGGTAATCCAGCCGCTTACTTTGCCGCTGCCCGCCGACGGTCACATGCATGATATTGATTTGCTGATTGAACCCATCATACAACAGGTCATTTCCGACATCGATACGCTTGATCGCCTGTATATCATTGACCTGGAAATAACTCCACGTACCATCCTCTTCATTCTCACTGCCGACAAAATGCAGTTGTACCGGCTTTCCATCCACCTTCAGCCGAAGATGCCTGCCCACATAATCCGCAATCAGCTTGTCTGAAGCCGCTTTATCCTTGGCCGACGAAAGATCCACCCTGCCGCCAGCCACTTTTTCCAGCACGGTTTCGAAATCGTTCGTAAAGACCTTGCAGCTGACCTCCAGTATTTTATCCTTAGCGTTGTGATTGATCTCCGTCACCGCAATATACAGCGGATGAGGCGGCGTGGCCGACACCAGTAATAGCCCCAACATCGCCCCGGACACCGGCCCTACCCTTGTCCCGCTCAACCACTTAAATATGTGCAGGAGATGCGCTATCGAAAAATTACCGCATCTCCTGCAAACCGCTAATGTCTGGCCTTCGGCCAACGGACCTCTGGTCCGTTCATATAGAGATGCAGCCATTTAAAAAGTAAATTTTTGTACTACAAAAGTCTGGATAATTTTGGAACCGGCTATGCAAGATTTTAAACTTTACTTTGGTATTGGCATCGACCATATCCTGAACTGGGAAGCCCTCGATCATATTCTCTTTGTATCTGCCCTTTGCCTGCGCTATCTGGTAAAGGACTGGAAAAAGGTCGTAGTGCTGGTCACAGCCTTTACTATCGGCCACTCCATTACCCTGGCCCTCAGCGCTCTGGGTCTGGTGCATTTCGCTACCCGCTGGATCGAATTCCTCATCCCTGTGACGATCATCGCTACCGCCATTAACAATCTCTCCCAACGGAAATCCCAGGTAGAACACCCTTCCCGACTGCCAGTCATCTATTTTTTCGCCCTCTTCTTCGGCCTCATCCATGGATTGGCCTTCGCTAATACCCTGATCAGCCTCATAGGAAGGGACGGAATCGTCGTTCCGCTACTGGCCTTCAACCTGGGGATCGAAGCCGCCCAGTTGCTGGTGGTCGCTGTCATCCTGGCAATTTCCTTTATTTTCGTACAGTTGATCAGGTTGAAAAGAGTATGGTGGGTATGGGGCGTTTCCGCGCTGGTGCTGATCGCCTCGCTGAAAATGGCTGTCGAACGCTGGCCGTGAAATGGCGGCACAAAAAATTTCGTCCATTGACATTTTCTCTATATAAAACACAACAGCACATGAACAAACTACTGCTTATTATCTTGAGTACCTGTATCGTCGGCATATTATCGGCGCAGGATATTCAAAATAATCCAACGTCCAACCACGGCAACAAATTCGAGGCGCTGGGGACCATCCTCCCAAGCCCGAACGAATACCGCACCGCCAGCGGAGCACCAGGACCCAAATACTGGCAGCAACGTTGCGATTACGACATCACCTGCAATCTCGACGAAGACAAACTGCTGCTCACCGGCTCGGAGACGATCACTTATTTCAATAATTCCCCCAACGAACTGACCTACCTCTGGATGCAACTGGATGAAAACCAGCACAGTTCGAAATATAACGCCAACTACCAGGACGGCAGCGCCCTTCCGGGCGTGGTCAGCGACCAGATGCTCGACCGCATCGCCAGCGCCACCGCAACCAACGACTACGGCGATCATATCACCAAAATTACGGATGCCCTCGGCGCCCCACTGCATTACACCATCAATAAAACCATGATGCGTGTGGAACTGCCCACAGTGCTCAAGCCTGGTCAGAAATTCGTCTATAAGATCGACTGGAACTATCGGGTCTCGGACCGTAAAACGATCGGTGGCCGCGGTGGTTATGAATATTTTCCCGAAGACGGCAACTACCTGTTCACGATGACGCAATGGTATCCCCGGCTTTGTGTCTATAGCGATTTCCAGGGCTGGCAGAACAATCAGTTCACCGGTCGCGGAGAATTCGCCCTCACATTCGGCAATTTCAACGTAAAGATGACGGTTCCTGCAGATCATGTGATCGGCGCTACCGGCCAGTGCCAGAACTACCAGCAGGTGCTGGCTCCCGCCCAGTTCGCCCGTTGGCAGCAGGCACAGACGTCAAAGGAGCCTGTGGAGATCGTTACCCTCGCCGAGGCGAAGGCTTCCGAAGTAAAAAAGAACAAGGCGAAAAAGACCTGGATCTTCAAAGCCGACAATGTTCGCGACTTCGCCTGGGGCTCCTCCCGTAAATTCGTCATGGATGCCATGCCCACCTATGTCGAAGGGAAGAAAGTCATGTGCATGAGCTATTATGGTAAAGAAGCCTATAACCTGTATCGGCGGTTCTCCACAAAGGTCGTCGCCCACACCATCAAGACCTACTCCCATTTTACTATTCCTTTCCCCTACCCGGTCGCCCAGAGCGTGGAAGCCTCTAACGGAATGGAATACCCCATGATCTGCTTCAACAATGGCCGCACAGAGAAGGACGGCAGCTATAGCGAAGCAACCAAATACAGCATGCTGGGTGTCGTGATCCATGAGGTCGGACATAATTTCTTCCCCATGATCATCAACAGCGACGAACGTCAGTGGACCTGGATGGATGAAGGCCTGAATTCTTTCGTCGAATACCTGACAGAAGAATTGTGGGACAATCACTTTCCCGTCCGTGGGAAGGGCCCCGGTTGGGCCATCGTCGATTATATGAAACTGCCGAAAGACCAGCTCGAACCGATCATGACCAACTCCGAAAATATCGTCAATTTCGGTCCCAACGCCTATTCCAAACCCGCTACCGCCCTCAACGTCCTGCGTGAGACGGTGATGGGTCGCGAACTCTTCGATTATGCTTTCAAGGAATACGCTCGCCGCTGGGCCTTCAAACACCCGACACCAGCCGACCTGTTCCGGACGATGAATGACGCCAGCGCCGAAAACCTCGACTGGTTCTGGCGGGGCTGGTTCTATGGCATTGAGCCCGTAGACATCTCCCTCGACAGCGTCAAGCACCTCGTACCCGACTTCGATCACCCCCCGGTCAGAAAAGATACGGTCGTGATGACAAGCATCGACAAACCAATGCCCGACGGTAAATTCCCCACAGATATCTCCAAGGAACGCAACCGCGACGACAAGAACATCGTCTTCACCATCGAACCTGATACAACGCTGCACGATTTCTACTATAAATACACGCGCGGCCAGATCCCCTACGATACGACTAAATTTGCGAACCATATTGAGG
>JAMFSL010000192.1 GCA_026225275.1 Puia dinghuensis | reverse complement strand
CTGACCTTAAGCGGTACGAATACTTATTCCGGCATCACTACGGTTAATGCAGGCGCACTGGCCTTTACTACCGCCGTACCATCATCCGCCACCTGGAATATCGCCGTTACTGCCACCTCTACACCGACATCAGCCGGCTCGGGATTGATTACATTACCGGCATCGCCGAATATGACGGGCAAAACCGTCAATATTGTGCTGACCGGAACAAGCACCGGGTTCACCTGGCAAGCGGTGAGCTGGACCGGGCTTGTCTTTATTGCCCCTACGCTGAAGATCAATGGCACGACCGTCACGAGCGGCGTCGCCAGCGCCGGAACGACGGTGACATTCACTGCCACAAGTGGCATAAAAGTCACCCGATGAAGCCAACCCTACTTAAAAAATTATATTGTATTCTCATACTCTTGGCGGTCATGCGACCAGCACCGGCACAGGGACTGATCATTCCATCCGGTGCGTATGTCATTGCCAACAATGGAAATATCGTCACTACTGCCAATTGGGTCAACAACGGCTCTTTTACCCATAACGGCGGGGCCGTTGTATTTGCAGGCGCCGTACAGACCCTGGGCGGAGCATCGGCCACGCAGTTCAACAACCTAACGATATCAGCGGGCAGCAATACCGCTATCATTTCCCCGGGACAAATGGTCAGGGGTATCGTGCTGAGCAATGATACGCTGAACGCCAATGGCAATCTGACCCTGTTGTCGACCGCTGCCCAAACGGCATTAGTGTCGGGGAGCGGAACGGGTGAAGTGACCGGCAACCTAACGATGCAACGATACCTTCCTACCGGATTCGGTTATTATTATTTTAGCTCTCCTTTTATCGGAGACCTGGTCAATGACTTTTCCTCGGAGATCAACCTGGCGGCCTCGTTTCCGGACGTCTATTCATTTAATGAGAGTCTGTCTTCCGCAGGGTGGGTTAATTACACCAACCCCTCCGGTTTGCTAACCCCCCTGGCCGGCTATGCCGTCAACTTCGGTGTTTCGTCGACGCCCCTGACGGTGTCCCTGCGGGGCGTTGTCAGCAATCATACGATCTCCGCCGGCGCCCTGTATAATCATAACATGCCTTTTACCCAGGGATTCAACCTGGTTGGAAATCCCTACCCTTCGCCGATCGATTGGAATGCGGTGGGCGGATGGTCCAAAACCAATATCGATAATGCCATCTATTTCTTTACCAACGGCACCGTCAACCAGTACACCGGCACCTACAGCAGCTTTGTAAACGGGATTTCCAGTGATGGCGTCGCCAGCAACATCATTGCAGCCATGCAGGGATTTTTTATCCATGTATCGAATGGGACCTACCCGGTCGCAGGGCTGCTGGCTGTCAACAATACGGCCCGGAATCTCTATCTGACAACAGCCTTTTTCGATTACACCGTGCCACAGGCACCTTCCCCCTTCATCCGGCTGAGCGCCGGTTTCTTCGATGAAGGCGTTACTGGAGATCCCGCCGCCTTTTATTTCAAGGCAGGTGCAGACGGTGCATTCGATAAGAGCCTGGATGCCCTGAAATTAATGAATACACATAGCGGGGTTCCGAACCTTTTTGCCATTGCAACGGATACTTCCCGACTTTCGATCTATGCGTTGCCGGATACTTTCGACACCCTCGAAACGGTGCCGCTGGGACTTATTACTGCGCAGGATGGATGGATCAGCTTTAAGGCTACTGATATAGAGAATATACCTTCCGGCCTGTATGTTTATTTGTCCGATACCAAAACCGGAATTGACCGGGACTTGCTGACTGCTCCGCCTTACCGGCTGTACCTGGCCAGCGGGGAATATAAGAACCGGTTCTTTCTGAATTTCAGCACAAAAGAACCCGCTGCCAGTGGCTCTTCCGGTACTCTTCCGAACGGCCCTCTTCAGGCATACGGCTCCGCGGGGGCTCTTTTTGTGAATGGCAACTTAAATGCGGGGGAACAAGGCGAAGTCCGGGTGTTCGATATGCGGGGACAACTGGTCCTGCGGGGGGAAATCAGCGGCAGCACTTATCAGCCATTCTATTCAAATTTCGCAACCGGTATCTACCTGGTGAGCCTGACATCGCCGGAAGGAACACAAACCAAAAAAGTCTTAATTGGCACCCGATGATAAAATATTTCTGCCATATAATTGCAGGCCTTTTCTTTTTCTCCCTGAGGGCAACGGCGCAACCGCCTCCGCCCAGGCCCATCTCTGTGTATGCTAATCCTGCACAGGGAATGATTTTCGGCGCCTTTTTCCAGGGTTCCTCGGGGGGTACCGTGATCCTGTCTCCGGATGGGTCGCGTACATCGACGGGCAGCCTGATATTAGCCAACCTGGGTTATCCCTATTCACCTGCTCTGTTTCAAATCGACGCCAATGTCGGAACGGTGGTTTCGATCATGAACGGACCCGATGCGACACTGACCGGTAGTAATGGGGGCTCGATCACTGTACATCTGGGCGTCGCGAGCACAGGGTCGTCTTTCACGACCACTATTGCCTCACCGGGCCGGACACAAGTTTGGATCGGCGGTACGCTGTCGGTCGGCAATCCGCTGTCGAATCCGTCGGGTTCCTATAGTGGCTCTTTCTCGGTAACCTTTATACAACAGTAAGTCTATCAACATTAGTTAACGTCCATATGAAAAGCCAGCCTCTATATCCTCTACAAAGCAGAAAGCTCCGGCGAATACCCGGTGTCCTGAAGGTAGCGGTATATCTGCCGTTGGTGTTATTGGCGCTGTTTGCACCCCGCCGCAGCTTTGCCGGCGGAGACCCTGTGTTCACTTATGAAGAGATCCTGGTTCTCATGAATGTCCAGGGCGTTGGTGGTGTACAGATACCCGCCGCTATCCGTAACGATGTTGCCTACCTGTCAACCTCCGACGTACTGGATTATTTGAAAATAAAAAATTCCGTTTCCCCGGGAATGGATTCCATAACGGGCTATTTTATCCTCCAGCAAGCGACTTTCCTCATAGATCCGGTGCATAACCAGATCATTTACCAGGGGCGAAAATTCGAACTTGCGGCGAATGCTATGATCCGGACCGAAACCGACCTGTATCTCCGAGCGGACTATTTCGGTCTTGTTTTCGGGCTGAATTGCAAATTTAATTTTCGAGCCCTGTCGATACTCCTGACGACCAATCTTGATTTGCCGGTCATCCGGGAGATAAGGCAGGAAGAAATGCGCAATAACTTAGACAGGCTCAGAGGAGAGACGAAAGTTGACACGGTCATTCGGCGAAGCTATCCGCTGTTCAGGTTGGGCATGGCCGATTGGGGTGTAGTGGCCACACAGGCGTCACAACAAGGGTTGCCGGAACAGGACAATAACCGGTTGTACCTTGCTTTGGGCGGTGTCGTAGCGGGCGGGGAAACGGATGTGGCACTTAATTACGACAATCATACTCCATTCGTAGGCAGTCAGCAGTTCTTTCAATGGCGTTATGTAAATAACGACAATTCGGTATTAAGGCAGGTGACGGCAGGTAAGATCTACACGCCTTCTATCTCCTCTATCTATGCGCCTATCATAGGTTTGCAATTTACTAATGCGCCAACCGTGTACAGGCGATCCTTCGGCATGTATACGCTGTCGTATTATTGCGATGCCAATTGGGTAGTGGAGCTATACATCAACAGCACGCTGGTGAATTATGCAAAAGCGCCTGCTGCCGGTTTCTACACCTTCAAGGTGCCGCTGGTGTATGGTAATTCCTTGCTGAAGCTGCGCTTTTACGGCCCTTGGGGCGAGGAACTTTCCCGTGAACAAAACATCCGCATACCCTTCAATTTTCTTCCGGTGGGTGAATTCGAATATACCGCCAGCGCCGGCATCGTTCAGGACAGTGTCGACAGTCGCTTTGGCCGTATCAGCTGCAATTATGGGCTG
Organism: Puia dinghuensis; assembly: GCA_026225275.1. Taxonomy (GTDB): domain Bacteria; phylum Bacteroidota; class Bacteroidia; order Chitinophagales; family Chitinophagaceae; genus Puia; species Puia dinghuensis_B. The sequence goes on along the minus strand of JAMFSL010000192.1, from coordinate 4,286 downwards.
GCTCCACGGCTAACGGTCGGCATGGGGACCGAATACCTTTCTTCCATTGCGACAGGCAGGAATATTCCCTTTGTGAGTGCGTCGCTGAGGCTGAGTTCCAACCTCCTTCTTGCAGGTGAATACGCGCTTGGAGTAAGGGCAAAATTTGTGGGGATCTGGCACCTCCCATCGGATCTTCAGTTCGAGTTGGATTATACACGGTATAAAAGAGGCCAGGAGGCGATCAATTATTCTTACCTGGAGGAACGCAAGGCGATCGTATCTTTTCCTTTCCGCAGCCGGAAATTCACGCTGTTTTCGAGACTGGAACTTTACCAGGCCATCCTTCCCCTCACGGAGTTTTCGCCGGCTTCGAAATATACGACAGGAGAAGCACTATTGTCGGGCGTATTTTTTGGTGTTAATACCAATTTGACAACCTATGCCTGGTTTACTCAACAAGCCGCTCCCTATGTTTACAGCAGTCTTTCCATGGCTTTTCGGCTGCCTGCCAGGTTCATCCTGACTCCACAGGTCCAATACGAATACAGCCAGCACAGGATCAGTGACCTGAGAGCTGAATTGGGCAAATATTTCACATCCAGGGGGTTCTTCAATGTCTATTACGAAAAAAATATTAAGATCAATTTTACCAGTGTCGGAATTGGGTTACGTTATAATTTTTCTTTTGCCTTGTCGTCGATGTCATGCACCCGGATCGATCGCGCAGTCGCGATGGTGCAATCGGCCGCCGGAAGCGTGATATATGATGACCGAACAAAGTACGTGGGCTATGACAGTCACGGCGCTGTCGGCAAAGGGGGACTACTGATCGAACCTTATCTCGATCTTAACGGCAACGGAAAGCGAGATCCAGGTGAACCGCGCGTATCCGGAGTGACTATCCGGATCAATGGCGGCGTTGTCGAGAATAATCCGGCCGACACGACCATGCGGGTAACCGGGCTCGAGGCCTATGCCGGTTATGTCCTGCATCTCGATGCTTCTTTTGAAAGTATTGCATGGGAGATACGGAACAAAACGATCCTTGTTGTCATCGACCCGAACCAGTTTAAAGTCCTGGAGATTCCGGTCGCTATTTTCGGTGAGGTGACGGGGATGGTCTACCTAAAAGAAGATAGCAGTCAGAAACCCCAAGGGCGGATCGTTGTCTGTTTTTATCGGAGTGACAAATCGATGGCGGGTCAAGCCATCTCGGAATCGGATGGTTCCTTCGATTTTGCCGGGTTGGCACCGGGTAATTATACCGCAGAGGTTAGTACGGGCCAATTGGAAAAGTTGCATTTGATTTGCCAGCCGTGGGCATTACCGTTCAAAATTTCACCCAAAAAAGACGGCGACGTCGCTGAAGGACTTGAATTCATTCTCCGACCCCACTAAACCTAAGCGAAGAGACTAAAGCTTTAAGGCGCGTAAATTTTTAACGGTTCTTCATAACGAATTAGTCTGTAAAAACTCTCTGTGTTCGTTGTGATAGAATTCGGCATTATCGATCGGGTCAAGACCAAGAAGGGAAAGATAGGTATTGGGCTGATGCTGAAACAGGGTTTCCCGGAAGAAGCTGTCATCATGTCTGATGTCTCCTTTTAGTTCCAATTGCAACGGCGGCTGCACATAGAATACTTTCGAAACGATGAGTAACCTTTCCATGCATTCGATGCAGAGGCTGAAATCAATGGTAGATTTTTCATTTCCGTAGTCGCCCCTCATCATGCCCTTCAGGTCGTTCCAGAGATAAGGAACGATGTCGCGGGCGTTGACGCATCGTGATACCTGCGTAAACAAGGAATTTGGCTTCGCAGGGTCGAAGAGATTAGCAAATGAATCATTGCCCATGGCGGGCGCTCCGAAGGTATAGGAAATGATATCCAGTTCCCCCGAATTGCTGCACGCGGCTTTTGCCGCGTAGGCAGCCGCCAGCGATCCACCCAGGCTATGCCCGGTAACATAGACTTTTGTCCGCATGGGAAAGTTATTCAGAACCTGCTGTAGGGTCCTGCCGCTATAAGTAGCATTACTCATATCCCGAATCGACTCCAGGATACCTGCCGCAACCTTCGCTGCTCCCAACCGCTCAGAGGGCAAAGATTCCTGGCGGTTCAGGATCAGGTCCTCATACAAATTGAGCAAAAAGGAAAGCCTCGGTTTGAAGACAGGCCCTCTAAAAACGACTACATATTCCTGGGTCAATTTATTTTTCGCCAGGAACACAATTGCGGTGTTGTTTTTTTTCCACCAGATGGCGGAAAAGGCCTGTTCCAACGCCGCGGCTCTATTCAGGTTATCCTGTAGCATGTCAATAGAGTGGAAGGGCATATAGGCGACGGCAGAAAGGGTCATTAGCACCTGGTGCAGGGAGAAGTTATTCCCATCGGAATGTTTCATAAACGATAATTTTTACCTCTGTCACGCACAAAGGCTATGACAAAACATGAGATGTCAGGTGAAATGCCAGGAGAAAAGTCTATTCGGAATGAGAAAAGCGTCTTTAGGTACCAGGATTAAGAAGGGAGGCCTAATACGAAGATAGTAATTAAAAATGAACCAAATAAGCGTATAAACCCTCAAAAATTAGGATACTTTCTACAAGCACAGTATTTACTTTAGGTTTTCCCTTAAAATACCCCTAGATTATTTTAGGGCATTTGAAATCGACTTAATAATGCATAAGTATCTGATTTCTAGTTCAATTGGCGGATAACACGCCTATCTTTCTTCCCGCCATGTCCTATTTTATACTACAAACAAAAAAGACTCACTTCCACAAGTTGCGGATTTCGGCTGGTCTAACTTTGGGAATGGCTAAGCTTCAGCATCATAAAGTCTTACTCGTTGACGACTCCGAATTAATTGGATCCAAAGTACTTGATCTTCTTTCAACGATCTCTGCCGTAGAATTGCTTGGCCAGGCCAAATCGGTAAAAGAGGGCCTCCGTGCATGCGAAGAAGAAAAGCCTGACATCGTATTTCTCGACATCAATCTTCCCGACGGTTCGGGCATAGGGCTGCTTAAGGAAATAAAAAACCGGCAGCCCCATATCCGGGTCGTTATGCTGACCAATTCAGCCGACAGTTTTTACAGGCGCAAATGTGCTGAATTGAAAGCCGAACACTTCCTGGATAAAACGAAGGACTTTGACCGAATCCCGCAATTGGTAATTGACTGTCTTGAATTATAGATGAGATTCCGCTAGTATAAATTATAAGCCCATGAAGGATATCGCCGACTTCTTCAGACAACTGATGGACAGTTCGGACTGGCCGCCCCGGTGGCATTGCGGCAAATGGACTGAATTTCACGGATGGTTGTACATCATCAGCGATCTCCTGATCTGGTCCTCCTATTTCGCCATCCCGGTGGTTATCATCAAATACATTTCGAGAAAACACGATGCCCGTTTCATCCGGTTATATTTCCTGTTTGCCGCCTTTATACTGGCCTGCGGTGCGACACATTTTTTAGATGCCGTCGCGTTCTGGGTTCCTCTGTACCGACTGAACGCCCTTGTCCGCCTGATCACAGGAATAATCAGTTGGATAACGGTTTTCTATATTGTTAAATATCTTCCGCTGGCTGTTTCGTTAAGGCCAGTGAAAGAATTGGAGCAGGAGATAGAGCAACGACAAAAAGCGGAACAGCAGATCAGGAGCATGAATGCCGAACTGGACAGACTTGTTATCGCCAGGACAGCGGAGATTTCCGATTATAAGTATGCACTGGACCAATCGTCTATCGTAGCCATAACAGACCAGAAGGGGATCATCAGACATGTGAATGACAATTTCTGCCGGATCTCAAAGTACAGTCGGGAAGAATTGATCGGCCAGGACCACCGTATCATTAACTCCGGGTTTCATTCAAAGGAATTTATCCGGGACTTGTGGGTCACGATAGGCAACGGAAAAATCTGGAAAGGTGAATTAAAGAACAAGGCCAAGGACGGATCGACTTATTGGGTGGATACCACCATCGTTCCCTTCCTCACGGCAGAAGGCAAGCCGCGGCAGTATGTAGCCATCCGGGCGGACATTACAGAGCGCAAAACGGCGGAGGAGCAGCACGCCCTGCTGGCAGCTATTATTAATTCATCCGACGAAGCCATTCTAAGCATCGGCCTGGATGGCGTCACTACCAGCTGGAACAGAGGCGCTGCCAGATTGTTCGGGTATTCACCCGGGGAGGCGCTGGGTAAAAATATTTCCATGCTGATCCCGCCGAACCGGCGGAGCGAAGAAGTCCTGATCATGAAGAAGGTAGCAATGGGAGAATATATAGAACAACATAT